>NZ_AXCC01000106.1:0-493 GCF_000475315.1 Marinobacter sp. EN3 | reverse complement strand
CATGAGAAATCCGGGCTAGGACTTACTCATTAGTAAGACATGATATCCCAAAGCGTACTGTAGAGGTTAACTATCAAACTCTGGAGCATGCTGTTTCTGAAGAGGGCGAATTAGCGAAACTTTACGGTATAACTACCCTCGATGACCCTACTGCAGTCAACGCAATGTATCCTTTCTCTTTAACTCAGGTGGCGAAAGCACTGGGCTATGCAAGCTGGCATCATGCAAATCAATTAATCATGAGAGTTGAGCAAGAAAAAGGAGTGAATATTAAACAGAGCGACAATAAATATCACGTCGCGATCATGGCAGGCCAAGTCATGCAAACTCACAAATATTCGCAGGCAGCCATAGATTTACTTGAGTTAGTCAAAAATGGAGAGGATTACGAGATCCAAGTGTAATGGCTAACCAGTGCGTCAACGGGACCGCTTTGTTCCGCTGCCGCTCCACAAATCGGCCCGTTACGCCGGCGTTAGCGAGAAAATGGCTT
>NZ_AXCC01000105.1:0-1037 GCF_000475315.1 Marinobacter sp. EN3 | reverse complement strand
GGCGTTTTTGCAGGGGCGACTCAATACTGATCAAGGTGCCCAGTTCACCAGTGAGGCCTTCACAGGCGCTCTCAAGGAGCATGGCATTCGGATCAGCATGGACGGCAAGGGCTGCTATCATGACAACATCTTCGTGGAACGGCTCTGGCGCAGCGTCAAGCACGAGTGCGTCTACCTCACAGCCTTCGAGGATGGACGCCACTTGAAGCAGGCGCTCCACCGGTACTTCCGGCATTACAATCAGACCCGGTACCACCAAACCCTTGATTACCAAACACCGGATGAGGTGTACTACCAACAACCCATGACCCTGGCAGCTTGAGCCGGGAATACAGCCGGATCAGAGCTTAACTGCACCTTCAGGCTGTCCAACTGATGGGGTCCACCTCAGTTAGACTTTCCAGTGGAGACCTGTGGATTCATAGCCCAATCAAATTATCTGAATCAGTTACAGAGAAAGTTGACAGTTTAGGCTGTGTAAAATATCTAATTGCACCCAATCATTTACACCACTTGTTCTTATCTTCATGGGTTGCCGCCTATCCGAACGCAGAAGTCTATGGCACCAACGAAGTGATTAAAAAGCGTAGCGATATCTCGTTTCATGCCTCGCTTGATAACTCGAAAGGCTATGCTTGGGCCCCAGACATTGAACAAGAACTGTTTTCTGGTTCTCCATTAATGGAAGAATGTGTGTTTTACCATAGCAGTTCAAGAACGTTGATTGTTACTGACCTGGTTGAGAACTTTTCTGGTCAGGACTTTAACTACTGGCAACGGGTAGTGGCTAAGGGTGTTGGTATACTTGCCCCTAATGGGAAGATGCCTTTGGACTGGCGTTTAAGCTTCATGTTTGGTAAAGCAGACGCACGGAAACACCTCGATAGGTTGTTGTCTTGGAAGCCGCAACTGTTGGTTATGGCTCATGGTGAAATAGTCGCTGAAAATGCAGACAAGTTCTTACAGCAGTCATTCAAATGGTTAGCATGAGTAATATTTGAAAAAGTCGAAAAAGGGTAAGCGTCCGGCCATCACAC
>NZ_AXCC01000104.1:0-1346 GCF_000475315.1 Marinobacter sp. EN3 | reverse complement strand
CGGGACCTGGACAAGTGGATACGGCGGAGAATGAGAAGTTACGTGTGGAAGCAATGGGGCCGAAGGGGGTATCGTGAGCTGAGAAAGCGGGGTGTCTCGGTCAAATTGGCCTGGAACACCGCGAAATCGGCCCACGGCCCGTGGCGGCTGAGTCATTCGCCGGCACTGCGACAAGCCTTACCGGCCCGATTGTTCCGGAGTTATGGACTGCCGGAGCTGGCAGTACGGTAACGGGTTGAGTCAAGTCACTGAATCGCCGTGGTACGTGATCCGTATGCCCGGTGATGTGGGAGGAGGGGCATCGTGAGGTGCCTCCCTATCCCAATTAGCCAAAAAGAAACGGTAGAGATTTATGGAAGGTGATTTCGAAAAATATAAAGAGGAGATGACCGACGACATCGCCACTTGCCTCGATAGCATGGGCGTTCAGCCTATCTTATTCGTCGGTTCAGGAATGTCTCAGCGTTACTTTGGCGGCCCGAACTGGGATAATTTGCTCAAGGCCCTTGCTGAAGAGTGTCCTATTCTCGATAAAAGCTACGCATACTATAAACAAAAAAACAATTCGTTAATTGAGGTGGGAACCGAGTTCTCAGAAGCTTACCGAGAATGGGCCTGGGGTGACGGAAACGACCAGTTTCCAAAGGAGCTATTCACAGATTCGCAGCCACCTGATATCTATTTTAAGTACAAGGTTTCAGAATACTTTGAAGAGGTTATAAAGCCTGACTTTGACCAGGTTTTTGCAGGTGAATTTTCTGACGAAATAGAGGCCTTGAAGAGTGTCAGGCCACATGCCTTGATAACAACTAATTATGATCGCTTTTTTGAGCAGGTGTTTTCTGATTACTCAAGCATAATTGGGCAATCTATACTCAAAGCAAATTATACCGATGTTGGGGAAATACTCAAAATACACGGCTGCTCTTCAGAGCCTGAGAGCATAGTCATAACATCATCAGATTATGAAGACTTCAAGGCTAAGAAGAAGTATTTGAGTGCTAAGCTACTAACCTTTTTTGCTGAGCATCCCCTAGTCTTTCTTGGTTATAGCGCCGAAGACCCAAATATAAGGTCTATATTGTCCGACATCGATGAAATTCTTGCTCCCGATAACGACTTGATTCCAAATATATATCTTGTGGAATGGAACAAGAATGTTGCCAGCATGACGTCATACCCAAGAGAGAAGCTTATTACAATCGATCATGAGCGCAGTGTCCGTGTGAAAAGCATTGTAGCGGATGATTTTACGTGGGTTTATGAGGCATTTGGATCATCAGACGCTATTACAGCGATTAATCCAAAAATATTGAGAGCATTGCTTGCTAGCCCGGATTTCTCAT
>NZ_AXCC01000103.1:0-1429 GCF_000475315.1 Marinobacter sp. EN3 | reverse complement strand
TTACTTTCGTACCCATTAGTATCTTGGCATCTCTGGTGGCGGGATGGTGTGTCACACCATTAACCCGCGACTGTTTCCAGAACAACTCGTTTACGTTATCAACAATGCTCAAGACAAAGTCATATTCTTTGACAAAACGTTCCTTACCATTGTTTCAAATATCCGTGACCGACTGGAGACGGTTGAGGAATTTGTATTGATGTCCGAACCGGACGAAGAAATTGCAGCGCAATTTCCAGGATTGTTGTTTTATGAAGAGTTTCTCCAGCGAGGAACGCCTAACGCGAATTGGCCTGAAATCGCCGAAAACCAGGCTTCAAGCCTCTGCTATACATCGGGCACCACTGGAAATCCCAAAGGGGTGCTCTATTCACACCGCTCCACCGTTCTGCACGCGCTGGTAGCTGCTCAACCTGACGCACTGAATTTATCGGCACGGGACGTGGTGATGCCGGTTGTTCCTATGTTTCACGTAAATGCGTGGGGGGTACCCTACATTACGGCGATGGTTGGAGCCAAACTGGTGTTGCCTGGTCCCGGCCTGGATGGACAAAGTTTGGTCAAGCTTATCGATTCAGAAAGCGTAACGATTGCGCTGGGTGTGCCCACGATTTGGCAGGGACTTCTTTCGGCTTTGGACGAGCTTGGCTCCTCGGCAAAGACGCTCAAACGGACGGTGATAGGTGGTAGCGCTTGCCCGCCCTCAATGATGTCGGAGTTTCGTGGTAAGTATGGCGTAGAAGTTGTCCATGCATGGGGAATGACAGAAACATCACCGATCGGAACCGTCAATGCACTGCTGGCGAAACACGATACCCTTTTAGAAGGAGAAAGAAATAAAATCCGTGAAAGCCAAGGACGGCCTCCCTACGGGGTGCAGCTCAAAATTGTGGGAGAAGACGGCCATCAACTGCCCGAAGATGGCGTTGCTCAGGGAAATCTCCGTATCCGTGGTCATTGGGTGGTAGCCGACTACTTTGGTTTTGAGCCAAATCAGACTCTTGAGGAAGACGGTTGGTTCGAGACAGGTGATGTTGCTTCGATCAATGATGATGGGTTTATGACAATACGTGACCGCTCAAAAGATATTATTAAATCTGGTGGGGAATGGATATCGACAGTCGAATTGGAGGGAATCGCAATGGGCCATTCTGCCATCAATGAAGCTGCTGTGGTGGCGGCCTCCCATGATAAATGGGATGAACGACCGATCCTGTTGGCAGTAAAAATACCCGACGCAAATATTACGGAGGAGGAACTTCTTGCTCATTATCAGGGAAAAGTCGCCAAGTGGCAGACCCCGGATCGCGTGATTTTTGTGGAAGCATTGCCACGCAATGCCACTGGGAAAGTATTAAAAAACAAGTTGCGCTCTGAATATGGGGAAGTGTTAGTCAATAAACCGGCAAGCTAGGGAAGGTCTGAATAA
>NZ_AXCC01000102.1:0-668 GCF_000475315.1 Marinobacter sp. EN3 | reverse complement strand
CGTGTGTGCCGGGCATGGCACTAGACTCGTCGGGTGAAAGTCCCGATACCAGGTATTCGCGGAGCCGAAGGTTAGCGGAAGGGCAAGGGCGTCATCGCGAGGTGGGGTCTGGAGGAAGCCCAACGCAAATTGGCGGGGCGACGAACAGGAACTGGATATGAGGTGTGACGTACTCGGGGCGAGCTGGCACGTGACAGCGAAGCCCTCCATCCGCAATGGGGTGCGTTTTATAAATCCAGCGTCTACGCCATGAAAGTCTAGTGTCTTACCCCGGGAGGTCTGTAGCGTGTTGAGGGATCAACTGAAGGGCGAGCGATCGTTCTTGATCGCGTTACAGAAGTCAGCAGAGGGCATAGTACTGTGGCCTACTCGGCGCGATGTTGACATCGCGAAGTGAATCGCGGCAGGAAGGCCTGAACGGTTGAGAGGAGGACAGGTTGTCTTGGTACAGAGGTATTGCACCAGACCTGGTGAAACCGCAGTAGGCTCGACAACATATAGGAATCCGGTTGGTGCTCTGTCGATTCATCAGACCAGAAAGGAATGTTTTGGCTGTGAGTCATGAAGACAGGTCACCAAAGTAATTAACCGAACCGCCGTGGTACGTGATCCGTATGCCCGGTGGTGTGGGAGGAGGGGTGCCGTGAGGCACCTCCCTATCCCGATTA
>NZ_AXCC01000101.1:0-2397 GCF_000475315.1 Marinobacter sp. EN3 | reverse complement strand
ACCTCCCTATCCCGATTATGTACATGATTGGGTATCGATAATTATGCAAATGCCGCTCAGTTTGATAAGCAAATGAGTAGAGCCAAAAAGCAACATTGGGTTCCTCGATTTTATCTAAAGGAGTTTTGTATTCCCGAGGAATCTACAACAAAAAATCCCAAGGTTTGGATTGTTCCTCGTGAAGAGGGAAGCACAAAACTTGTTGGCATTAATGATGTTGCCGCACAAAGATATTTATATTCTCCTGAAGATGAGGTCGGCCAGAGGTGTTGGCACACTGAGGATAAGTTAGCTGGCCTTGAGTCAATAGTAAGTAGAATATGGCCTCAATTAGCATCGGATTTTGTAGATTTGAGCAATGAGTCGGTCAGAAAAGGTCTTTCTCTCTTTGTTGCGACACTCATTCTTAGGCATCCTAGAAAGATTCACGAGTACAAGAGAATTCAGAATGAGTTCATCGAATATCTAGATTCCGGGCCAAAAGACGCTCAGGGCCGGCCAAATATAAAAAGTATGGAAATTGGTGGAAAAAAGTTTGAGGTTGATAACTCGGATTGGCATGAGTTTTCAAACCCAACCGACTACAGCTTTAAGAAATTTTTCGTTGAGCAAATTCACAATGAAGCCATCAGTATTGCAAAGATACTGATGAAAAAAAGATGGTCCATGGTTTTTAGCGAAAAGCCGAGCTTTATAACTACCGACAATCCCGTAAGCATTCTCAATCTAGAAAAAGATATCTATGGGCTAAGTACCAAAGGGACGTTTTTAAATTTTCCAGTCAGTCCCACTAGAATATTAATGATGGATGACTTATTCGATGAGCCTGGCTCTCAGTATTATTCTTTATCAGAAAAAGGCCCTGGACCGGCAAACCTCACTTCCTGGATCGAGGCCCGTAAGTTTATGGTTACTGGTAGAGATCCTGAACAAGTAATAAATGAGATGCTCTCGTTAGATGACGAGAAAAGTACATAACCAAGGGCTGCAGCGGACCGCTTTTTCGGCGCGGTGCGCCTCCAAAACGGCCGCTGAGCCTAGGCGCTACACCTCCCTGATCCGGTCTTGAGTTTTGTACGGCATCGCCGTATATTCTTGTGATGCTATTCATCGAAACGTCAACGTTCACCAAGTTATTGCCGAACTACCTCACGGATGAGGAATACCGTGGGCTTCAAACCTACCTTCTACAGAAGCCAGATGCGGGAGATCTGATTAAAGGCTCGGGTGGCGTTCGTAAAGTTCGATGGGCACCAGCGGGTTCGGGAAAGAGCGGTGGTATCAGAGCCATTTATTACTGGAAGAAGTCTGACCACGAGATATGGATGCTCACGCTGTACAGTAAATCAGAGCGCGCCAGTATTCCTGGCCATATGCTCAAGCAGATAGCGGAGGCAATCAAAAATGGGTGACAGGAACCTTGGGGCAGAGATTCTTGATGGCATCAATGAAATCAAGCAGTTCAAAAAGGGCAAATTGGCTCTACGAACCCATGAGCTATCAGACCCCTCACCGCCTAAAGTGATCAGGCTGAAGTTGAACATGTCGCAATCTGCGTTTGCCGGTCTTATGGGCGTGAGTGTGCGAACACTTCAGGATTGGGAACAGGGACGACGAGAGCCGCAGGGGCCTGCGGTTGCGCTTCTGCGTATTGCTGAGCAACACCCGGAAGTTTTCAATGAGCTTCACTGACCAGAGTGAGGTGTAACCAAGCCATGCACCGGATGCCAAAACCTCCGCTTCGCTACGGTTTTGCCGCCGGTGATGGCGGGCGTTTATGTGCGCAAGATGGAACTGGCAAGGCCCCACTTCAGTAGACACCTTCTGTAAATAGGGTAGCCCCTGACACGAAGGTGCTCGATGAACCACGGAGGGATTGTATGGAAATCAAGTGCATTTCAGGTTTTGCGTCCATAACCAAAGACCCTGCGGCAAGTGCGTCTCTGTATGAGGATGCGCTGGGCCTGCCGCTGGAGAAGATGGACGACTATCGTTTCATGGATAAATTCCCCGGAGCGAACCATTTCGGAGTATGGCCCCTTTCTATGGCAGCTAACTCCTGTTTTGGCCAGGAGGAATGGCCCGACCATATTCCTGAGCCTACGGCTACCATTGAATTTGAGTTGGCGGATGCAGCGGCTGTAGAGGCGGCAGTGCAAGAGATGAAGGAATGGGGACAGGAATTCGTTCATGAAACCCGCACTGAACCCTGGGGGCAGACAGTGGCACGGTTTATGAGCCCCGAGGGTGTGTTGGTTGGCCTGAGTTATGCGCCATGGCTTCATGAATAAGCGCCAGACTGTAGCGTCCACGCGGAAGGCTATTCCGCTGATGCTCCAACGCCAACCGGTTACGCCGGATAATTTAAATGGTAGGGATGCGTATTCCGGCGAACGT
>NZ_AXCC01000100.1:0-1513 GCF_000475315.1 Marinobacter sp. EN3 | reverse complement strand
CTGCCCAGCATCAGGGCGCGTTGGCAGGCACGTTCTAATCGTGCCTCGCCGTAGCTCTGGCCCAGCCGGAGAATGCCCAGACAGGACCGATAGGCCTGTTGCGGATGCTTTCTTGCCCCCAGCGCGGTACGGATAAGCTTTTCAGTTGCCGGTCCAGTCTTGGCTGCCCAGGCGGTCAGTCGCTCTGGGGTCCACTCGCCGGCTTGGCGATGGGACTCCGGCATGTGAGCGGCGATGGTGCTATGCCGACCCTTCTGATCCGAACGCCGGTGGCTGGCGATCCGGTTGCCCCGGTGGAAGCATTCGATGGTGTTGTGGGTGATCCGGACCTCCACCTCTTTCTTGATCAGGGTGTAGGGCACCGAGTAGTAGTGCCCATCGATGGCCACGTGGTAGTCGATGTGTACCCGGGCTTTTTTCCACTCGGCGTAGACATACGGCTCGGCGGGTAGCGGTTGTAGAACCGGCTGGTCCAGCTGTTTGAAGTGATCAAGCCGGCACCCGGGCAACTTGCGGAAGGGGCGGCTATTGAGCTTCTCCAACAGCTCACGGATGGTGGCGTTGAGCTGCCCCAGGGAGAAGTGCTGACGATGGCGCAGGGCCGCCAGGATCCAGCGCTCAACGATCAATACGCCACCTTCCACCTTGGCCTTGTCACGGGGCTTGCGAACCCGTGTGGGGACAACGGCCACGCCATAATGGCTAGCCATATCCTGATAGGTCGGATTGAGATCCGGCTCGTAGCGATGGGCCTTGCTGACGCCGGAACGGAGGTTATCCGGAACCACCAGTTCCGGCACGCCGCCCAAGAACTCGAAAGTCCGGATGTGAGAGCCGATCCAGTCCGGCAGGGTCTGGCTCCAGGTGGCCTCGGCGTAGGTGTAATTGGACGCACCCATCACCGCCACAAAGACTTGCGCCTCATGGATCTCACCGGTGGTGCGATCAATGACGGGCACCGTGTGCCCAGCATAGTCCACGAACAGCTTTTCACCGGCTCGGTGGTCCTGACGCATCACCAGATCCAGCTTGCCCTGCCAGGCCCGGTAGTGCTCGCAGAACCAGCTGTACTGGTAGCCATCCGGATTGGCTTCCCGGTACTCCTGCCAGAGCAGGAACAGGGTGACGTTCTTGCCCCGGAGCTCATCGTGGATCCGCTGCCAGTCTGGAATGCCTCGGACCTGTGCCGGTAGATCCGGTGGTGGCGGGAACAGCCGTTGCTCCAGCTGGGCTTCACTCAGATCCTCTGGCAGCGGCCAGCCAAGCTCCGCCTCAGCAGCACGCCGCAGATACTCGCTCACAGTGGGGCGACTGATGCCGCAGGCTGCGGCAACCTGTCGGTTGCTAAGCCCTCGCTCCCACTTGAGGCGAAGGACTTCTTTGATTTTACGCATGGATAACCTCTTCGCTGGCATCTGGCCCTCTCCGGATGAAAAGGAGCAGAGTACCGTTAGTTATCCCGCGCCGGACGTTTTGATGGGGGAATCAGGCAGCCTGCCAGGGTGGCAGCTTT
>NZ_AXCC01000099.1:0-790 GCF_000475315.1 Marinobacter sp. EN3 | reverse complement strand
ATGCCGATGTTTTGGTGTGTGAATCCACTTACGGCGACCGCACCCATGGTGAAACCGATCCAGAAAAGGATCTGGAGGAGATTATCACTAAAACCGCGGGCCGCGGCGGGATCGTATTGATGCCTGCTTTCGCCGTGGGCCGGGCCCAGATGTTGTTGTACGTTGTGCACAAACTGATGGGGCAGGGGCGCATTCCCAAACTTCCGGTGTATCTCAACAGCCCCATGGCCATCAAAGCCACGGAAATTTTCTGCAAACATCACAAAGAGCACAAGCTTAACGGTGCCCAGTGCGAGCTGATCGACGACAAAACCCAGTTCATTCGCACCGTCGAGGAATCCATTGAGCTGGATGCCGTGAGATATCCCTGCGTGATCATCTCAGCCAGTGGAATGGCCTCGGGCGGCCGGGTGTTGCACCACCTTAAAACCCTGCTGCCAAATCCCAGGAACAGCGTTGTCTTTGCGGGCTTCCAGGCACCTGGCACACGCGGCGATGTCTTGGTGCATGGCGCCGAATCGGTCAAGATTCACGGTGAGTACTGGCCGGTGAAAGCAGAGATCCATAACATGGATTCCATGAGTGCTCATGGTGACTACCGGGAAATCCTGCACTGGCTGGAGCAAGGTACTCTGAAGCCCGAAAAGGTGTACGTGACTCACGGCGAAGCGGTAGCCAGTGATACCATGCGCAAGCGCATCTCGGAAAAGTTCGGATGGGATGCTGAGGTACCGGATTTGTTCGAAGAGGTAGAGATCTGATGCATTACAGCTCCATACTGCCAGATGTG
>NZ_AXCC01000098.1:0-4447 GCF_000475315.1 Marinobacter sp. EN3 | reverse complement strand
ACGGGATCACCAGACGCTTACTTTGGATCAGCCTACCCCCCTGTCTCTTTCATTGCCAGCCTCAGCCCGAGTCACAACCCAGCTCCTCAGGAACTGTAGCGCCCACGGGAAGCCGCCAGGAAATGCGGCTAAACCGTCACTCTACCAACGGCTCTAAACCGGGGAATCTGCCGAACCATATGAACCACACCGTCCTCGCATCGAGGGCACGGCCAGCTGCGTTGGGACTCCGAGCCATTCTTGACTTCAACATCGACCTCGGGTGGCTTTTGAAGGGCCTGACGAATGGCCGTCAGCTTGCGACGTCGGGTTCGGTTACTCAGATAACCAAAGTGACGAATCCGCATAAAGCCCTTGGGCAGGATATGCATGAGGAACCGTCGAACAAATTCCGCCCCTTCCAGTTGCAGGCTCTTCTGGCGCCCTCCTTCCCGGTAGTCCACATAGCGGATCATGATTCTGCCGCCGTCCTGTGACAACAAACGACCGTTACTGATAGCAATGCGGTGGGTGTAGCGAGCCAGGTAATCCACCACCGTCTCCGCCTGATTCAGACAAGGGCGGGCGTAAACCACCCAATCCTGCTGCATCACTTTTTTGAGTACGTCGTCGATGGCTTGAGGCTCCGTGAGTCTGTGCAATTCGCCGGTTCTGACCGATCGTCTGAGGGACGATACCATGCGGCCGCGAAAGCGGCGGGACAAGGCCCTGACGGGGAAACAGATATTGATGTTTAGCCTCATGCCATTCTCCGGCCTCTGTGAGCACCCCGCCCGGAATCAGGCAATGCACGTGAACGTGGCGACTCAGATTCTGCCCCCAGGTATGGAGCACGGCTGTCATGCCCAACTCACCCTGCAAGTGTTTGGTTGTATGGCCAAACTGACTGAGCGTATTCCAAACTGACTCAAACAGGCGACGGTAAACCACTTCCGGGTGCACCTGAACCCAGCCATTCAGGGCGTGGGGCAAGGTGAACACCAGGTGGAAGTAGGGTACCGGCAGTAGCGATCGACGCTGGCGCTCACACCACTGTTGGCTAGCCCGACTCTGGCATTGCGGACAATGCCGGTCCCGGCAACCGTAGTAATGCACGGTTCGTGCTTTGCAGTGATCACAACGCATTTCCATACCGCCCATCCGGGCTGTGCGGCAATCCATCAGTCGACTGCACACCTTGCGACGGTGGCGGTCCAATGAGTCGGTCGAGAGGAACTGGGTCAGTGCCGACTGGACCGTAACTGAACTGGCCATCACGCACCTCCCAGATCCGCGATCAAGTCCGCAGGCGAACGGTTTTGTGAGGATATTCCCGGCAACCAGTGCAGGTAGCGCTCCGTGGTGCGCAGATCACTGTGCCCAAGATATTTCTGTAACTCGTTGAGCGGTACACCATGTTCCAGCTGATGGGTCGCATAGGCGTGGCGCAGTGCGTGTATCCCTCCGCGTCTTTGCACGCCGCTGAGTCGCTTGGCGTGACGATAAACCTTCTGGGCCGTGGTGGCGGTCAGGTGCTGACCAACCAGTACTTCACTCGGAAACAGCCAGAGTACCGGGCGGCCAAGGCACCAGTACGCTCGCAATACATCGAGTAGCACGTCAGTCAGGGGCACCATGCGATCCTTACCGCCCTTGCCCTGATGGATGTGAAGCAGGTGGCGCTCCCCGTCGATGTTCTTCACTTGCAATGCCACGGCTTCACTCACTCGCAAGCCGCAGCCATACGTGATCAACAGCAAGGCCCGATGCTTGGGGTTCTTGGTGGCTCCCACTATCCTTGCAACGTCCTGACGAGTCAGTAACTCAGGAATGCGCTGTGGTCGCTTGGGCAGCACCAGGTTCACGTCGAAGTCTGCCCAATGCAGCACCTGCAGATACAAAAACCGAATGCCATGCAGGTAAAGCCGACAACTGGCCGGCGCCAGGGAACGTTCCTGGACGAGGTAATTAAAGTAGGTCTGCAGCTCCCCGACCTCCAACTGGTCCGGGGATCGACGATAATATCGAGCCAGATCCGCGACTACATAGAGATAACTTTTTTGGGTCTGCGGGGAAAAACCATGCTGACGCATGGTCTGGATCATAGCCTGACGTAAGGGGGTCATGGCGGCATCTCCTCTTTGAAAAGCCCACTTGGGCCATTCAAAAGTATCCTCCAATCACCTCCATTCCGGGGAGTTTCTCAGTATCACCGCTACCGCGGAGCGGTTTAGTTCAACGCCCGCCATCACCGGTGACAAAACCGGCGCGAAGCAGAGGTTTTGGCATCCGGTGCATGGCTTGGTTATGCGCTCTCACGGATGGCACGAATATCCTCGATATCCACCGGCCGTGAGAGCGCAGATTTATACCGGATCAGATCTTCCTTCAGCATAAGGGGAAGCTCAAGACCCAGCAAATGCACCGTCGCATAGCGAGAAAAATCTATGTTGAGTGGAACCCACGTCTCGTTGCCTGCATCGAAGATTCGCGGACAGTCAGCGTTACCTACCTCCACTTTGATGCCTTCATACTTAAACTGGACGTAGGTTAGATCCCAGCCTTCCTCTTGGCGGTGAGCGGCGGCCTTGGATACAAATTCCTGGCCGGCCTGAACCACTGACGAAAAGTGCTCACAAGGGACGAAAAGGTCGATGTCATTCAGATCACGCTCAGAGCCATATCCCTTTGCAGCGAGTCCCCCACAGATCAGAAAAGGGATATTCCTATCTCTTAGTAACCCTACAATCCATTGGACTGCCAAATGATGCACGCCTCCTCCTTTTGCGCATAACGCCCGCAGCACGCGCGGCTTTGTAGTGAAGGCGAAGCCGCAACGAAAAAGCCGTCGCTGTGCCTGCGCTTGTTAGAGGTCATAGTGCGCAAAAGCTCTGGCCACCTTGCCGGAAGAGCCGAAATGAAACACTTCCGCCGAAAGTCCTAAGACTCCCTCATAAACAAGGGTGACACTATTTGCTCCACGAAGGACGTGAAGCAAGTTGAATTCGAGGTCGGGATATTTTTCGAGTGCACCTGACCAATATTCCCCGACAGCATCTTTGCCCCGAAGCACACCGGAAGATTCTCCTGTGAGCTTGGTTATGGCTGGAGATGACATTTCAAATTCTTCCTCATAGTGTGAAAGAATTTTATCTAAATCATGCGCATTCCATGCGGACACCCATTCCTGAGCAAATTGCTGAGCCTGATGCTTTTCCATAGTTTTCTCGGACCTCTAACGCCCTGGCTTTGCGGCGTGCCGGAGCGCCAGCGCAGGCGCGTCCGACAACAGCCACTTGTTATGTTCTCAGTTGCTTGAAGTACCATTCGGCCTGGCCCCACTCAAGGTCCTGTTCCATGCGCCAATCAAAAGGTCGAGGATGCCGGTGGTGATCAACTAAGTATTGAAGGTGTTGGTGGGCAATTTCTGGATCGTAAACTCTCCAGACCAAGCGTCGAGTTTTGTTCCAGGTTTCTCTGACAAGGAACAAAGCGTTTCCACCTGCTTTGATTTCTTCGTCTAATTTGTCGCAGAACGGATCGACAATTTCTCTTTCTTCCTCCGAGGGCATTCCATTTTCGACTGTTTCCTCAAAGTCGATGATTACCGAAAGGTGCCACCCGAAAATCTGTTTATGCTCAAAGTCACTGAGTGCAGAATTGAGCATCCCAATACACGGCAAGCTGTCCTCTTTCCATTCCATCAGCGTATAGGACTCCTCAGGGAGGACCACACGCACCTCATTTTCTTTGAGAGGCTCTTCCTTTTTTCTTCCAAACAACTTCCCTAGCACAACATTTCTCCTGGAACATAACGCCTGCAGCATGCGCGCCCATGGAGTGGAGCCGAAGGCGCAATGTAATGGGTGTCGCCGTGCCTGCAATTGTTAACCAATCCAAAAACCAAATCTAAATTTTCCTTTGCTCGAAGAGTTCGTCGAGCTCGGTTCGTTTTTCTTTGAGGAAGTTCTGAAACTCTGCCTCACTTAGCTGATCGCAATTATATTTCAGGTAGCTCATGCCGAAGTTCGGTGTCATTACAGTGAGTACCATACTCTGTCTATCTAATCTAAAGTCGAAATAATCCTCACGGCTATTTTTAAGGCCAAAGGAGATTTCGGTGCTGTTTTTTTGAACTTTTTGAACATCATAAATATACCCGACTCCAGCGGCATCTTGATCTTGAGAATCGACGAGATGACCGGCGGTAATATATTGATTGCTTTCATTATATTTGAATACAAAATACGAGTATCCAGTCACGGGATTTTTGAATTCCTCGGTGGACTTGCACGCAATAACCATGTGGTCCGCCAGTTTCTGCTTCAACTCCGCCTTCTTATCGTCAGCGCAACCGCTTAGAGCTACGATGGCACCGGCCAAGAAATACCCGAAAACAGTGAGCTTTTTTCCTTTGAGCACGAGCACCCAATCTCCTTTTCTCTGGTTAACGCTGAGCTTAGCGGCG
>NZ_AXCC01000097.1:0-1135 GCF_000475315.1 Marinobacter sp. EN3 | reverse complement strand
TACTAATGGGTACGAAAGTAAGCGAACATTATTTATAATATAGCGGTCGTTCGCCAAGCTTATCGGATATCTACACACATGCGCCACGATGACGGTCGTAAACTTGATCACAAAACATTAGAAGCCATTCGCGTTCGCGCCGTTCAACGAGTCATGGATGGCGAAAGCCCGGAAGTCGTCATCAAAGCGCTTGGCATGAGCCGCGCACGAATTTACGAATGGCTGGCCGCCTACCGCGAGGGTGGCTTTGACGCACTCAAGGCCAAGCAAATTTCTGGTCGCCCCAAAAAACTGAGCGGGGCTCAGATCCGGGAGCTGTATACCTGGATAACGACCTTTACACCGGACCAGCTGAAGTTTGACTTTGCCCTGTGGACCCGGGGTCGTGTGCGTGAGCTCATTCGGCAAAAGTTCAACGTCCGGTTAAGCGATGTCTCGGTGGGTCGTCTGCTTCGAAACCTGGGGCTGACGCCCCAGAAACCACTGCATCGGGCTTACCAGCAAAAACCAGAGGCCGTGAAGCAATGGAAAGAAGAGACCTACCCGGAAATCCGCAAGGAAGCCAAAAAAGTCGGTGCTACCATCTACTTCGGTGATGAAGCCAGTATCCGGTCTGATTATCACAGTGGCACGACCTGGGCGCCCAAGGGTGAAACTCCGATCATCCGTAATACCGGCAGTCGCTTCAGCATCAATCTGATCTCGGCCATCTCACCTCGTGGTGAGCTTCGCTTCAAAACGATTCAGGGCACCATGAACACCGATGCGTTTCTCGGTTTCCTCAAAGCTCTGGTGCAAGACGCTGACAAGCCGGTTTTCCTGATACTCGATAACCATCCGGTGCACCATGCTCGTCGCGTTCGCGAGTATGTCGAGAGTCTTGACGGCAAACTCAAGCTGTTCTTCCTGCCGCCGTACTCGCCGGAGCTGAATCCTGATGAGTCTGTTTGGGGCTACATCAAATACCACCACGTCGGTAAAAAGATCATCAACAGTAAGGAGCAACTTCGGAGCATTGTTTACCGGCAGCTTCGGCGCTTGCAGAAATTGCCAAAGCTATTGAAATCGTTTTTTGGTCATCCGGACCTGGCTTATATCTCCGGATGATGTTCGCTTACTTTGTTTCGGATTAGTA
>NZ_AXCC01000096.1:0-213850 GCF_000475315.1 Marinobacter sp. EN3 | reverse complement strand
GCCTGCCAGGGTGGCAGCTTTCGCGTGGAATGGGTGGCAGGCTTCGTCTGGAATCAGTGGCAACCTTGGTCTGGAATACGCATCCGCGACTTTCATATTGCAGATTTCACCACCCCGCATCGCTGTCTCAGAGGCAAATAGAAACATTGCTCCGACTCGACTCAATACTGTTTTTGGTGGGGAGCTGAAGCTGAAACCACTGGCCTTAAGGTAGGCTTCAATTTCTGTTGGAGCGATCACCCTGTCACGAGGCTTATTTTCCGGCGGCCTTGAGACTCCGGCCATGGGGTGTTCTGTCAGCCACTGCCATTCGCGCCAAGCCAGCTTGCAGGCATGCGTCAACAAGTTGAACTCTCGATTGACAGTGGAGCCAGAGACTTTTTTCATTCGTGCGTCCCGCCATGCCGAAAAATGCCGCGGCCCAACATCCACAAGCCTCACATCTGCAAGAAGTGGATCCCGCATCATCTGGTTGAGTCTGGTGATTTCCCAACGGGCCCCACGTTTCTTTGGAGAGATGTCATCTCGATAACGTTTAAGCACGTCGTGCATTCTGGCATTTGCGGGTGCGGCACCTGGAGTGTGATGGCCACTTTCGATTTCGTACTCGACCTGGTTCGACCAGGCTATAGCGTCTCGTTTAGATCGAAAGGTTTTCGATCTGCGGACTCCTTTCTTGAAAACATCGGCTCGCCAACCGGTAGTGGTTTTTTTGAAACTTGCCACTGAATATCTCCTCACATTAGAAAACCAAATGCGCAGGCCAGCGGAAAGGGGCTTACGCCCATAAATTACGGCCTGGGAGATATTAGGAAAGGGTGGGGCGAGTCGTGATTGTGTCGTGACGAGTTTTACCAGACTTTTCCCGATTTAGGAAAATCAATGGGTTACATTTGTACGTTCCGTACACGACATTGGTTGATCTTAATCGATCATTAGTCTTTTAAAACAGTGGGTTACGCATTTCTGGGGAGGGAGGAAATGGTGCCCGGAGGCGGAATCGAACCACCGACACGGGGATTTTCAATCCCCTGCTCTACCAACTGAGCTATCCGGGCGTGTTGAGCTGTGTGCTGCAACGGGGCGCTATTAAACCGGTTTAGGGTTTGGGAGTCAAGGCCGGCCGGCAAAAATTTTCGGAAGTTTTTGCCGGTTGTTCAGGCCTTGATCAATCGTCCTATTTTTCAGGCGGTACATAGCCTTCGGCCTGGTCGAACGGCTCGTTGTTGAAGAACCGGTCCATCTGCGCCTGCAGGTATTTCCGGTTGTTCACGTCCATCAGGTTCAGGTGTTTTTCGTTGATCAGCATGGTCTGCTGGTTCTGCCATTCTTCCCAGGCCAGCTTGGATACGTTCTCGTAGATATCCTGGCCTTTGGGGCCGGGCATCGGGGGCATGGCCAGGCCTTCCAGTTCTTTCTGGTACTTGCGGCAGAATACAGTGCGGCTCATGTCGGCTCCTGTGCTGAGGTCAGTATGCCGGCATGATAACAGACCATCCGGCACCTTGGCTTGATTACAGCAGCGTGGCTTGCTCGGGTTCCGTCAGCAGGGTGCGGATCGGGGCGGGCAGTCCCAGGTTGAGGGCTTCATCCCGGTGCAGCCAGCGCAAGCGGTCGGAATCGCCAACCTGGGTGTTACCGGTTACGGGCAGGCGTACCGGTTGTATGTGCAGATGATAATGGCTGAAGGTGTGGCGAAAACCGCTGATGGGTTCCGGGTTGTGGCAGTTCAGCCCCAGCTCCCTGGCACAGGCATCCTGCAGTTCATCCGTGCCGTAGGCCGGGTCAAGTTCGGGCAGGCTCCACAGGCCGCCCCAGATGCCGCTGGGTGGCCTGCGTTCCAGCAGAATACGGCCTTCGGCATCCTCCAGGATCAGCATCCAGGTGGTTTTTTCCGGTTTTTCCTTCTTGGGCTTTGAACCCGGGTACAGGCGAATCTCGTCACGGGCGTAGGCCAGGCAGCCATCCTTCACGGGGCAGGCCTCACATCCGGGCTTGCTGCGGGTACACACCATGGCGCCCAGGTCCATGATCGCCTGAGTGTAGTCTTTGATCCGGGCTTCCGGCGTGTGGCTCTCCGCGTGCTCCCAGAGCTGGTTCAGCACGGCAGTCTGTCCCGGCCATCCGGGAACGGCATGGTAGCGCGCCAGCACGCGTTTCACGTTGCCATCCAGAATGGTTGCGCGTTTTTCAAAGGCCTGAGCGACAATGGCAGCGGCGGTAGAGCGGCCAATTCCTGTGAGGCTTTCGAGTTGCTCCTGGTCGGCCGGGAATTCGCCGCAGAACTCATCCACTACCTGTTTTGCGGCCTTGTGCAGGTTGCGTGCCCGAGCGTAATAGCCCAGGCCGGACCAATGGCCGAGCACATCATCGACCGGCGCCGAGGCGAGGGCGTGGACATCGGGAAAACGGGCCATGAAGGCTTCAAAGTAAGGAATCACGGTAGTTACCTGGGTCTGTTGGAGCATGATCTCCGACACCCAGACCCGGTAAGCGTTGCGGTTGTGATGCCACGGCAGGTCGTGCCTGCCGTGTTGGTCGTACCAGCGAAACAGTTTGTCGGCGAAACGGTCCGGCATCAGTTGAACAGTCCCTTCAGGGCGTCCTTCACCTTCCCGCCGGCATCCTCGCCCAGCTTTTCTTTCAGTTTTTCCTGCACCTTCTCTTCTGCTTTTTCTTTGGCGCGGTCCACTTCTTCACGGGCTTTTGCCTTGGCAGCGTTGGCCGCAATGTCTTTCAGGGTGTCCCGGAAGCGGGAGCCATCAAATGAACACAAGCCGGCCGGGTCTTCGGCGAAGTTGCCCCGGCATTCCACCGGAATGACCACGTTTTCCACATACTCGGTCACGCGACAGGCTTCGTCCCGGTGAATTTCACCAACAATGCGCAGGCCGAGTTCGTAGTCCAGGTCAGTTTGCTCAAGATCAACGGTGCCGTTGCCCTCCAGGCGCATGCCCGCAAGCGCCGCGACCAGGTCGGTATTGTTAAGGGTGTTACCGTCGATTTTAAGAGTACCGCGCATGTCGTTGAACGGGGTAGTCGTGCCCCAGTCAGTGGTCGTCAGGGATTCCTGGTTGGCGAGGGCGATACCCTGGCAGGCCATACGGGTCAGGTTCATCTGGCGGAACTCGCCTTCGGCCAGGTTAAAGCTGATCTCGCCGTTGGCGTTTTCACGCAGGGCAGAAATCCGGTTGCCAGTGGTATCGACAGCCACTTTCATATTGGCACCGCCAGAGAGCATGTCTACCTCGGCCAGATCGGTTAACAACGGCAACGTCCGTACGTTGGTAACGTCCGAGCGGATGCGCCATTTCGGGTTGTCGGTACGGGCGTCGATGGTGGCGTTGGCGCCAAAGCTGCCGTAATAGAGCTTGCCGCTGAATTCGTCCACTTGCAGCAGTCCATCTTTGGCGGTGGTGCTGGCGGCGATGTCGTTGATGGTGAGGTTGCTGACAATCAGCTCGCCCAGGCCGAAATCAATGTCCAGCAGCAGGGTGCGCAGAGTGTCCAGTGGCAGCAGGTCGGTTTCAGGCTGGGATGCCCCAGTTGTTTGAGTGTTGCTGTCGGTCTGTGTTTCGCCGTTGCCTGCTCCTTGCGAATCGCCTTCGGCCGAGGGCGGCAGGTAACGATCAGCATTCAGCTTGTCACCCTCTAGGTCGAACACCAGCCCACCTATGGCGAGGTTATAGCTGCCGCCACCGTTGAAGCGGGTATCATCCAGGGTAATGACAAGGTCAGACAGCGCGACAACGCCGGGCTCGCCACCCAGGTTGGTCGATAGCGCGATCGCTTTCAGTACCTCAGGGTCCGTGGTTTCAATGGCGGGTTGCCCCAGATTGTTGAGAAGCTCCTTCAGGGAAAACTCGGAAATCTCAATGCGACCGTCCAGAGCCGGTTTGTCGCCAAAGCCTTTTACATTCAGGTTGGTATTGAGGCTAAGATTGGCCAGGCTGGCGGAGAAGTCGCTCAGGGACGCGGTTTCGTTTTCCAGGTTGGCGGCCAGGGAACCGGCCAGTTCTGCGGTCACCGATTCGCCACCAAACGGCTCGCCCGACATATCAAATACCGCGTTCAGGCCAGATACCGCAAATTCGTTGAGCGCCTGGTTTGCCTGGATGCGGGCCTTGATGCTGCCGTCTACCGCAAACTGCGGCTGGCTGGTTTCAACGCGGAAGCGGATATCCAGGGGGAATTCGGAACCGAGGGTGATATCACTGGCGGTCACCGTGAAGTCTTCCAGCGTAACAGACTGCCCGGTGCTCAGATCGTTGTAGTGAACGCTGGCGTTACTGATTTCAACGTTCTCGACATTAAAGTTGAGAGCCTCACCGCTGGCGGATTGTGTCTCAGGCTCGGCTGTTTCCTGGGCGGGTTGTTGTTCGGCAGCAGCGGTGCCAGCCTCAGCGGTGGCGGTTTGCTCCCGCATTATCCGGGTCCAGTTGCCTTCGCCCTGCTCGTTAACTTCCAGGTGTGCATCCAGGCCACTCAGCAGGAAGGTGTTTACCTGTGGAGACATGGCAATCAGAGACCAGAAATCAATCTGGGCAATCAGTTGCTCCAGTGCGACAAACCGTTCGCCGTCCAGGTTGGCCTCAACCTGATTCAGCTCCAGGCCCAGGGGGATGAAAGACCAGCCAATGTCGCCCTCCAGCATCAGGTCCAGATTGGTCTGCTTCTCAACAGCCGCTTCAATCTGGGGTTTGTAATCGTTGGGGTTGATCACCGCAACCGCAATGGCGACGGCGGCCACTGCCAGTAACAGCAGCGCAATAACGGCGTAGATCGCATAGCGGATAGCTTTCATGGCTGGGTTCCTTTTCCTGTCGGCAGGCTGGTAGCCGGCGTTTTATTGCGTGAATAAAGCAAAGGATAACGCAGGGTTAGCAAATTAACAGTGCAGGAATATGACAATGCGGTAGTCTTGGGTCAAAATACACCCCCAACTTATCCGCCGGGGCAGCCAGCCCCGAGGCACAAATAAACATAAGAAGGAGTCGGCTGTGGCCATTACCGTATCGATTGAGCTGAACCGGGATCTGGAAATTCCGGCGAGCTATGATGAAGTCTTCGATCTGTTGGCAGACGTTCCCAAATCTGCCAGCCACTTCCCAAAAGTCGATAAACTGGTGGACCTGGGCGATAACGCCTACCGCTGGGAAATGGAAAAAGTGGGCGTCGACAAACACGCTATTCAATCGGTTTACGCCTGCACCTACCACGCTGACAAAGAGGCCGGCAAGATCACCTGGTCGCCCATCAAAGGCGAGGGCAACGGGGTTGTCAGTGGTTCCTGGACCCTGAGTGCCAAGGGCGACAACGCTACCGCAGTAAGATTCCAGACCAGCGCAGAGCTGACCGTTCCCCTGCCGAGCCTGCTCAAGCTGGCCATCAGCCCGGTGATCAAGCACGAGTTCAACAGCCTCGTGGACACCTACATGGCCAACCTGAAAAAAGCGTTCTGAGCTATCAGGGTGATTGATCCGGTTGCGGGACTCCAGTTGAGTTAACAGGTATAATCCGCAAACAAAGTTTACGGTAGCAAGCCAGTTTTCAACGGAGTCTCCATGGCCGAACGCAAGGCTCGGGTAGAACGCAATACCCTCGAAACCCAGATTACCGTCGAGATCAATCTCGATGGCACCGGCAAAGCCAATTTCGACACTGGTGTGCCTTTCCTTGAACACATGATGGACCAGATTGCCCGCCACGGCCTGGTGGATCTGGATATTACCTGCAAGGGCGACCTGCACATCGATGACCACCACACCGTGGAGGACATCGGCATCACTCTGGGCCAGGCCTTCAAGCAGGCTGTGGGCGACAAAAAAGGCATTCGCCGCTATGGCCACTCTTATGTGCCCCTGGATGAAGCTTTGTCACGCGTGGTCATCGACCTGTCCGGCCGCCCCGGTTTGCTCATGGACGTACCCTACACCCGCGCCAGCGTGGGCGGGTTTGACGTCGATCTGTTCGCAGAGTTCTTCCAGGGCTTTGTGAATCACTCCATGGTGACCCTGCACATCGACAACCTGAAGGGCAAGAACACCCATCACCAGATCGAAACCGTGTTCAAAGCCTTCGGTCGCGCACTGCGCATGGCGATTGAAATGGACGAGCGCATGGCGGGCATCACCCCGTCCACCAAAGGCGCCCTGTAACCGGTCACCGATAGGAATAGAACCACCATGAAGACCGTCGCCATCATCGACTACGGCATGGGCAACCTGCATTCCGCCCGCAAAGCCGTGGAGCACGTGGCCCCGGACTGCACCGTACTGGTTACAGACGATGCCGCCAAAATCCGTGAAGCTGACCGGGTGATTCTGCCCGGTGTAGGCGCCATCCGTGACTGCATGGCCGAAATGCACCGTTTGGGCGTGGTTGAGCTCGTCAAAGAAGTCTCCCAGGACCGCCCATTCCTCGGCATCTGCGTTGGGATGCAGGCCCTGATGGCCCGCAGCGAAGAAAACGGCGGTGTGGAAGGTATCGGCCTGTTCCCGTCTGAAGTTCGTTACTTCGGCGACAACCTCACCGAAAACGGCGAACGCCTGAAAGTGCCCCACATGGGCTGGAACCAGGTGTACCACACGCTGGACCACCCGCTCTGGCACAACATTCCGGACGGTGATCGCTTCTACTTTGTGCACAGCTACTACGCCGAAGCCGAAGGCAACGCCGATATGGCTGGCCGCACCCATTATGGTGTCGACCTGGCGGCAGCGGTGGCGAGAGACAACATCTTTGCAGTGCAGTTCCACCCTGAGAAAAGTGCCCGGGCGGGACTGCAGTTGCTGGAAAACTTTACGAACTGGACCGGAACATGCTGATTATCCCCGCTATCGATCTGAAAGACGGCAAATGCGTAAGACTGCGCCAGGGCCGCATGGAAGACTCTACCGTATTCGGTGACGACCCCGTCGACATGGCCACCAAGTGGGTCGACGCCGGTGCCCGCCGCCTGCACCTGGTTGACCTTAATGGCGCCTTCGCCGGCGAACCGGTAAACGGTGAAATCGTAAAGGCAATTGCAGTGAAGTACCCGAATCTGCCTATTCAGATTGGTGGTGGCATCCGCTCGGCGGAAACCATTGAGGCCTATCTGAAGGCTGGTGTTCAGTGGGTCATCATCGGCACCAAGGCGGTTAAAGAGCCTGAGTTTGTCACCGAAATGTGCAAGGAATTCCCCGGCCACATTATTGTGGGTCTGGACGCGAAAGACGGTCGCGTCGCCACCGACGGCTGGGCCGAAGTCTCTGAAGTCATGGCGGTAGATCTTGCCAAGCGCTTCGCCAACGACGGCGTATCCTCAATCGTTTACACCGACATCGCCCGTGACGGCATGATGCAGGGCGTGAACGTCGAAGCCACCGCCAAGCTGGCAGAGGAAGGTGGCATCCCGGTGATTGCGTCTGGCGGCGTTACCAACATGGACGACCTCAAGCGCCTGGCCACCGTTGCCGACACAGGTGTCATCGGTGCTATCACCGGCCGCGCCATCTACGAAGGCACTCTGGATGTGGCGGAAGCGCAAGCCTATTGCGACAGCCTGAAAAACTGAGGACTGACAATGGCATTGGCAAAACGCATCATCCCCTGTCTGGACGTCGACAAAGGCCGTGTGGTTAAAGGCGTGAATTTTGTCGATATCCGCGACGCCGGCGACCCGGTGGAAGTGGCCCGTCGCTACAATGAGCAGGGCGCGGACGAGATCACTTTCCTGGACATCACGGCCAGCAGCGAAAGCCGCGACACCACCTACGAAACGGTAGAGCGCATGGCGGCGGAAGTGTTCATCCCGCTGACCGTGGGCGGTGGCGTGCGCACCGTCGATGATATCCGCAAACTGCTCAATGCCGGAGCCGACAAGGTCTCCATCAATACGGCCGCAGTCTTCAATCCTGAGTTTGTGCGGGAGGCAGCGGAGCGTTTTGGCCGGCAATGCATTGTCGTCGCCATCGATGCCAAGCGCGTGAGCGCAGCAGGCGAGGAGCCGCGCTGGGAGATCTTTACCCACGGTGGTCGCAAGCCAACCGGGCTGGATGCCGTAGAGTGGGCGAAGAAAATGGTTGAGCTGGGGGCAGGGGAGTTGCTGCTGACCAGCATGGATCGTGATGGCACCAAGATCGGCTTTGATCTTGGCCTGACCCGTGCCATCAGCGATGCGGTAGTCGTACCGGTGATTGCTTCAGGTGGTGTCGGTGAGCTACAGCATCTGGCGGATGGCGTTACCCAGGGTGGCGCAGACGCGGTGCTGGCGGCATCCATCTTCCACTTCGGTCAGCACACCATCCCTGAAGCCAAAGCCTTTATGAAGGCTCAGGGCATCGAAGTCCGCGATTAATTGCTGCGTGCATAGGCAGGCCGAATGGCCTGCTTCTCACCTTCCGCAAACATCTCCCGATTACCGTTGCGCATGGCCCAGAGACCACTGACCGTGGCGATGGCAATGCCCTGTTCATCCAGCATCGGCAGGTGCTTCTCCAGATAATCCACGGTGACCTTGTGGGGGTGTCCGATACCAATGGCCGTGCCTTTTTCCCTGGCGGTCTGAATCAGCAGTTTGAACTGTTTGTCGACAAACTCTTCCGTCTGTTCGTGATCGAGAAACACATCGCGCGTCAGGCTCGGGATGTTGTAGGCATCGGCCACACTGCCGGCGATGGAATTGGCAATGGTGCGGCTGTCGACGAAATACACCGGGTAGCGGTCCAGCTCTTTCATGACCCAGTCCATGGGTTCCAGTTGCTGAGTAAGCAGGCTGCCCATGTGATTGTTCACACCGCTGACAAAGGGAATGGACTGCAGTGCCCGGCGCAGGGTGGTGGTGATGGTCGGCTCGTCCATATCCGGTGTCAGTCCGCCCGGGCCGAGACCGAAGTTGCGGGTGTTGGCCATCGGGGCGTGCAACATGATTTCCTTGGATTGGGCGTGGGCCAGCTTCGCCAGGGGAACTGTGTGGCGCCGGTAGGGCAGGAAGGCCAGTGTCAGGGGCTGGTCAAGCTTTGCCAGTCGCTCGCCCTCGTAACGATTGTGGCCCATGTCATCAATAATGATGGCAATGGTGGGCTGCTGGGGTTCACCCGGCCCTGACGCAAACGCAGCGACAGGGCTGATGGCCAGAAGGGCCAGCAGCGTGAGGGTAGAGCGTAAAGTCACTGGGCGTTTTCCTGCGGCTTGCTGTCGTTCTTCCGGTTAAGGATGTGCAAGCCTTTCAGCAGGTTCAGGGCCGACCGCAGCTGATAGTCCCGGTCGGCAGCAGAAGCCTGTGCTTCCGCAGCCTGTTCTCTGGCCTTACGGGCTTCCTCCTCATTCTCCCCCTCAAGATGACCGCTCAGGTCGGCTTCGGTGAAGAATGGCCTGCTGTCGAGCTCTTTCAATTCTGCCGGGCGCACCTCGATGTCCGGCTTGATGCCGGTGGCCTGGATGGAGCGACCATCCGGCGTGAAATAACGGGCTGTGGTCATTTTGATGGCGTGGGTCTCGTCCAGCGGTATGACCGTCTGGACACTGCCCTTGCCGAAGGACTGGGTGCCCATCACCACGGCGCGTTCATGGTCCTGGAGCGCGCCGGCAAGGATTTCCGACGCGGAAGCAGAGCCACCGTTGATTAGCACGACAATAGGTGTGCCAGCCATGACGTCGCCGGGCTTGGCACTGAAGCGCAGGCGTGAACTCTGGATACGGCCTTCGGTGTAAACAATCAGGCCTTCGTCCAACAGGGCATCCGCGGTCTCTACGGCAGCTTGCAACACACCGCCGGGGTTGTTGCGAAGGTCAATGATCAGGCCGTCCAGATCGTTGCCGTGTTCGTCTTCCAGATCGCTGAGGGCTTTCAGGAACTGCCGGCCAGTCTCGGCCTGGAATTGCGTAATGCGGACATAGCCGTATCCGTTATCGATCATCCGGGATTTAACGCTGGTGACTTTGATCACATCCCTGGTGACATCAATCTCGATAGGCGCACTTTCGCCCTCGCGCATGATGGTCAGAGTAAGCACCGTGCCGGGCTTGCCGCGCATCAGGTTGACGGCTTCTTCCAGCGACATTCCCTTCACCGGCTTTTCGTCCAGCTTGATGATCAGGTCGCCAGCTTGAACGCCCGCTTTCTGGGCCGGGGTGTCGTCGATGGGGGAGATGACTTTGACAAAGCCGTTCTCCATGCCCACTTCAATGCCAAGCCCGCCAAATTCGCCGGAGGTACTTTCTTCCAGTTCCTCGTAATCTTTGGGGGCCAGATAGGTAGAGTGAGGGTCCAGGTCGGACAGCATGCCCTTGATGGCGCTCTCGAGCAGTTGGGTGTCGGAGACATCTTCCACGTAGGCGTCTTTGATGCGGCTGAACACTTCGGTGAACTTGCGCAGGTCTTCCAGCGGCAGTTGTTCTTCCGGGTCAGGAAGTTTCAGTTCAACCCGCTCGCCACTCTGAATGGAGTCCAGAATCTGCTGGGTCTGAGCGTCCTGGTCCTGTGCCAGGGCCAGTCCGGAGGCTGTGAAACAACAGGTGGCAAGAATCATGGTGCGCAATGGCGAGGTCTTGAGTGTACTTCTGGCCCGTTTCATTCACATATCCTGTTTTGTTTCCAATAGTTGGACTGGTTCCTGACCCGGACAGTATGGCGCCCGCAACGCCGTTTGTCAGCCCTGTTATGGCTTGCCCAGCCAGCTCCTTGGGTTCACGGGTTTGCCGTTGCTACGTACCTCGAAATACACGGCCGGGTCTTCGGTGCCGCCGGTGCGTCCGGCCAGGGCAATGGTCTCGCCCGGGCGCACCCAGTCACCGGGGGTTGTGAACAAGCTGCTGCTGTGGCCGTAGAGGGTCATGTAGCCATCGCCGTGATCAATGATGGTGATCAGCCCGAATCCACGCAGCCAGTTGGCAAATACCACCCGGCCATAGTGCACGGCCTTGATCTCTGCCTCTTCGGCGGTATTCATCAGAATGCCGTTACGGCGTAGTTTGCCATCTGCGTACATGGCGCCGTAATTGCTGACTATCCGCCCTTTTGCGGGCCAGGGCAGCTTGTCGCGGCGGGATTTGAACGGACTGGATTCGTTCGGGGCCGGAATGCTGGCAATGGCCTGCTGCACCTCTTTCAGCAATTGCTCCAGGCGCTGGCGATCGGCTTCCAGGGATTGGCGCTCGCTACGGCGGTTCTGGATGTCGTCATTCAGGGCGGCCAGTGTTCTGGCCCGATCCTGCCGGCTCTGGGTCAGTTGCTGCTGGCGCTGTTCCAGATCGGCTTCGGTCTTGGCCAGTTCGGTGCGGGTGGCCTGAACGGCGGCGCGGGCGGCTTTCAGTTCCTGAAGGCTGCGCTGGAACGCTTCCAGGCGGGAGACGGTATTCTTGCTCAGGTATTCGTAGTAGGTGAGGGTGCGGGCAACTTCGCCGGGCTCAATCTCGTTCAACAATACTTTCAGAGCCGGCGCGTCGCCTTCCATCCAGGCTGCCCGGATCTGTAGTTTCAGGTTTTCCCGTTGCTGTTCGAGGGTATTGGCCAGCTCGCTTTCCTGGGCGCGAAGCTCGGCAAGGCGCTCCTGCTGTTCCCGGGCCTGCTGCCGAAGGGTACGGCGTTCCCGGGTCAGGGTGCTGATTTTGCGCTCGGTGGCCGCCAGTTGCTGTTCAAGGGTTGACCGGTCTTCTTCGGCATCGGCCAGCCAGCGGTCGATGTCGGCGATACGCTCCTTCAGCGCCTCGACCTGTTCGGGGGTCACATCCTGCTGGGCGCCCAAAGGTGCAGCCCCCAATGTGAGGGCCAGCACCAGGACGGTCAGTTTACGCAACACCTTTACCGGCGGAGCGATCAGTCGAACTCGACCAGGCTGTGCCCGGTCATTTCCGCAGGCTTTTCGGTATCCATCAGGGCCAGCAGCGTCGGTGCGATATCGCACAGGCTGCCGTCGTCCCGGAGGTTCACCTTGCGGTGGCCGGTGTAAACCAGAGGCACAGGGCCAATGGTGTGGGAGGTGTGTACCTGGCCGGAGTTGGGGTCGGTCATCTGCTCACAGTTGCCGTGGTCGGCGGTAATCAAGGCTTCGCCACCCACTTCATCCAGGGCCTCCACCACACGCTGCACACACTGGTCCAGGCACTCGGCGGCCTTGATGGCGGCGTCCAGCTTGCCGGTGTGGCCAACCATATCGCCGTTGGCGTAGTTGCAGACGATCAGGTCGTACTTGCCGCTCTTGATGGCTTCAACCAGTTTGTCGGTAACCTCAGGTGCGCTCATTTCCGGCTGCAGGTCGTAGGTGGCCACCTTGGGAGACGGCACCAGAATGCGATCTTCACCTTCAAAGGGAGTTTCCAGGCCGCCATTGAAGAAGAAGGTCACGTGGGCGTATTTCTCGGTCTCTGCAATGCGCAGCTGGGTTTTACCTTGCTTCGCCATGTACTCGCCCAGGCCGTTGGCCAGTTGCTCGGGCGGGTAGGCGCAGGAGGTTTTGATGTCAGCGGCATATTCGGTGAGCATCACGAAATCTGCCAGTTCCGGGTGCTTGCGTCGGTCGAAACCGTCGAAGTCTTGCTCTACGAAGGTGCGGGTCATTTCCCGGGCGCGGTCGGCACGGAAGTTCATGAACAGCACGGCGTCGCCGTCATTGATGATGCCCTCGGGCTCGCCATCGGCCCGGATGTGGGTCGGCTTCACGAATTCGTCGTTCTCGCCACGCTCATAGGCCTGTTCCAGTGCCGCCACCGGGTCGTCGCTGATGAACTCGGCTTCGCCCAGGGTCATGGCGTTATAGGCCGCTTCCACGCGATCCCAGCGGTTGTCCCGGTCCATGGCAAAATACCGGCCAACGATGGTGGCTACCCGGCCAACGCCCAGGCTTTTCATTTTCGCGGCGGCTTTTTCCAGAGAAGGGCGGGCACTGCGTGGTGGCATGTCACGGCCATCCAGGAAGGCATGGATGTAAACTTCTTTGGCGCCACGGGCTGCAGCCAGCTCAGCGGCCGCCAGAATATGATCTTCATGGCTGTGGACGCCGCCCGGAGACAGCAGGCCCATCAGGTGTACGGCCTTGTCATTGGCAACAGCCTTGTCGATGGCGTTGCAAAGGGCCTCATTCTTCTGGAAATCGCCATCTTCGAGATCTTTGTCGATGCGCGTCAGGCTCTGATACACCACGCGGCCGGCGCCGAGATTCATATGGCCCACTTCGGAGTTACCCATCTGGCCCTGGGGCAGGCCAACAAACATCCCTGAGGTGTTGATCAGGGTTTTCGGCTGGTTATGCCAGATCCTGTCCCAGAACGGGGTGTTGGCGTTGGAAATGGCATTGTCTTCCGCCGGGTCACGGTGGCCCCAGCCGTCGAGAATTATCAGTGCAGTGGGCTTGCGCGTCTCGGTCATCGTGTCGTCCGCTTGGTTGCAAAAAGAACAGAATTTGAGTGGGGCAGATTGTAACCGTTTTCATTTACTCAGACCACGCGCGTTCGCTGAAGCATTGCTCATGATCACGATGTGCTGGCGCTATCATGGCGGGGCGACTGCCTTCTGTGAGCCGGTGTGGGTGTGTATAATCCGGCCAAACCAATTGTCAGGGTAGTTTCATGGACCGCTTGTTTGAATTTGTTGTTAATCACTACATTCTGGTGTCGCTGTTTGTGGCGTTCCTGCTGGCCATCATCGTGCTGGAATCGCGCCGGGGTGGTGCCAAGATCTCGGCCCAGGGCGCGGTTACGCTGATCAACAAGGATGAAGCGGTGGTGTTGGACATCCGCGATCGCAAAGACTTCAACGAAGGCCGCATTACCGGCTCGGTGAATATTCCGCTTAATAGTCTCAAAAGCCGCGTTAATGAGCTGAGCAAGCACAAAGACAAGCAGATTATCGTTGTTGACAAGATGGGCCAGCATGCCGCCATGGCGGTCAAGCAGCTCAATGCCGAGGGCTTCAGCAATGTGGTGCGTCTGAATGGTGGTATTACCGACTGGAAGGCCAGCAACCTGCCACTTGTGAAAAAGTAACAGGGCTTGATCTGAGTGGCGATCTGACGCACTGTTTCACATTACCATTCGGAACCTGGCAGTAGACTGTTCCGGCAGACGACGACATAACAACGGGCCTGGCCCCATAATACGAGAACGAAAGGACTGATCATGGCTGAGAATCAGCAAGCCGCAGGCAACGACAACCAGAACCAACCACAGTTTGCCCTTCAGCGCATCTATGTGAAGGACCTGTCTTTTGAATCGCCCAACTCTCCGCTGGTTTTTCAGGAGCAGTGGAAGCCCCAGGTAAACCTGGATCTGAACACCTCCCATAACAAGATCAGCGACAACCAGTATGAAGTGGTTCTGTCCCTGACCGTAACGGCCAAGGTCGGTGAGAAGGTGGCGTACATCGTCGAAATCCAGCAGGGCGGCGTATTCATGATCTCCGGCATTGAAGGCCCGCAGCTTGGCCAGATGCTCGGCGCCTACTGCCCGACGATTCTGTTCCCCTATGCCCGCGAAGCGATTGACGGCATTGTGAACAAGGGCAGCTTCCCGGCCCTGATGCTGGCTCCGGTTAACTTCGACGCGATCTATGCCCAGGCGCTCAAGCGCAAGCAGGAAGAAGCGGCGGGTGAAGCCAAGGAAGAGCAGACTCACTAAGCGCTGCTGCTCAACGAAAAAAAACCGGCTTCGGCCGGTTTTTTTGTGGGTGATTACCCGGGATCGGTCAGATCGAGCCCTCAAACCCAAGTTGCCGCCAGGCCTCATAAACCACCAGGGCGGCGGTATTGGAAAGGTTGAGGCTGCGACTTTCCGGACGCATGGGTACCCGAAGACGGTGTTCGGCGGGTAGCCCGTTACGCACGTCTTCCGGCAGGCCCCGGGTCTCCGGCCCGAACATCAGGTAGTCACCGTCCCGAAACACTACCTCGTGGTAATGGCGACTTCCCTTGGTGGTGAGCCCGAACAGCCGCGAAGGCTGCTCGGTTGCCAGAAAGCTGGCGTAATCCGCATGGATCTTTACCGTAGCGTATTCGCTGTAATCCAGACCGGCCCGTCGCATCTGCTTGTCCTCCAGAGAGAATCCCAGAGGTTGAATCAGGTGCAGCTGACAGCCGGTGTTGGCGCAGAGCCGGATGATATTGCCGGTGTTTGGCGGTATCTCCGGCTCGTACAGGACCACGTGCAGCATCAGCGCTCAACGGCCAGGGCCACACCCATGCCACCGCCAATACAAAGCGTGGCCAGACCTTTCTTGGCATCGCGGCGGGTCATTTCGTGCAGCAGGCTGACCAGAATACGGCAGCCGGAAGCGCCAATCGGGTGGCCCAGGGCAATGGCGCCACCATTCACGTTCACTTTGCTGGTATCCCAACCCAGATCCCGGTTCACAGAAATCGCCTGGGCGGCAAAGGCTTCGTTGGCTTCAATCAGGTCCAGGTCGTCAACAGTCCAGCCTGCACGCTCCAGGCAGCGCTGGCTGGCGGGGATCGGGCCGGTGCCCATGATGGTAGGGTCCACGCCGGCATTGGCGTGGGCTTTGATGGTTGCCAGTGGGGTCAGGCCCAGCTCTTTCGCCTTGTCTGCGCTGCACACCATCACCACGGCAGCGCCGTCGTTCAGGGAGGAAGCGTTGCCGGCGGTTACCGAGCCGTCTTTCTTGAAGGCCGGGCGCAGTTTGCCCAGGCTGTCGCCGGTGACGCCGTCGCGGGGGCACTCATCCTTGTCCACCACCAGTGGGTCGCCTTTGCGCTGGGGAATGGTGACAGGAACAATCTGGCCGTCAAAGTAGCCGGCCTTTTGCGCAGCGACGGCTTTTTGCTGGGATGCGGCGGCAAAGGCATCCTGCTCGTCCCGGGTGATGCCGTATTTCTCGACGATGTTTTCAGCGGTGATACCCATGTGATAGTCGTTGAAGGCATCCCACAGGCCGTCGGTGATCATGGTGTCGATCATGCTCCAGTTGCCCATGCGTTGACCGTTGCGGCTGTTGGGCAGTACGTGGGGCGCCAGGCTCATGCTTTCCTGACCGCCGGCCAGGATCATCTCGGCATCGCCGCACTGGATGGCCTGAACCGCCATGTGCACGGCTTTCAGGCCGGAGCCACAGACCTTGTTGATGGTGATGGCGGGCACGGAAGCTGGCAGGCCAGCATTGATGGCAGACTGTCGGGCCGGGTTCTGGCCGCAGCCGGCGGTGAGTACCTGGCCGAGGATAACCTCATTGATCTGGTCGCCGGCGACACCGGTTTCTTCCATCACGGCCTTGATCACGGCCGTACCCAGCTGGTCTGCACGCAGGCTGGACAGACCACCACCGAAGCTGCCGATGGCGGTGCGTTTGGCGGCAACAATAACAACATCACGCATGAGAACTCTCCGTTAATCTGGGCACCTGGTTGGGTGGCGCCCGTTTATAAGAATGGCAGGCATTGTAGCGGTAAAGCGCTTGCCGGCCAAAACAACGAAGGTCGGGGTTGTTCTGGTGCGGGTGATCACATATTCAGGCTGCGGCCGCCATCCACCGACAGTATCTGGCCGGTGATAAACGGCGCGTCGCATACCAGGTAGGCAATGGCACCGGCAATGTCGGCGGGGTTGCCGGTGCGGGCCAGGGGCGTTTTATCGAGAATGGCCTGCTGGTGGGCTGCGTCCGCGGCTGATTCGCCTTCCGGCCAGAGGATGGCGCCTGGCGACACGCCATTTACCCGAACATCCGGCGCCAGATCTTTGGCCCAGGAGCGGGTTAGTGCTGCCAGCCCCGCCTTACTGGCGCAGTAAAGGGGGTGGTCCTTCAGTGGTTTCTCACTGTAGATGTCGATCATGTTGACCACACTGCCGGAGGCCGCTTTTAGCGCAGGCAAACACTGCTGAAGCAGGAAGAAGGGGGCTTTCAGGTTGGCGCCCAGTATCGTGTCCCAGTCCTGTTCGGAGGCATCTTCGGTGGGGTTGGGGTAAAACACGGAAGCGTTATTGACCAGAGCATTCAACTGCCCCCACTGCGCGCAGGCCTGTTCCGCCAGTTGCCGGAGCTGGTTCATGTCGGTGAGATCGGCGTGGTAACACACGGCGGATTCCGGGCGCTGCTGGTTCAGCTTGTCGGCCAGTGCGCGGGCCTGTTGTTGACGGCCACGGTAATGAATCACAACATTCCAGCCGCGAGCGTGCAGGGTTTCTGCTGTGTGGGCGCCCAGGCGATGGGCTGCGCCGGTGATCAGGGCGACGGGGTGGGGCATGGGATATTTTTCCTTATTCCGGTAAGTGCAGTGCCTCAGTAATACGGGCTACGCGCTCTTTCCGGATTGCTTCGCCCAGAGCTTTGCCCTGAATGCCTTTTTGCAGGAACGGGTGAGGGGTTACGCTCTGGGCCCGATGTGCGGCCAGTTCCAGTTGCTGAATTAAATGGTCGGGTTCGCTCTGAAGGGTGCAGGCGAGGGTACCCAGCAAAACGCCGAAACGATCGGGCCGGCGCCAGAAATCGGCTTTGTCCAGAAGCTCCATTGCGAGTTCCGGTGTCAGCCGGGTTTCAGGCGAAGCTCCGTTCAACTGAGCCATGAACAGGCCGACCAGGTGGGTCAGTTCCCGACAGTCGTTGGGGCTTTTCATGGCTTTAGCCCTGGCAACGGCGTCTGGCTCGGGCACGCCACTGAGCAGCGCCGCGTAATGCTGGGCGGTAGACCCCTGTTTGCGGTGGATGCACTGCAGGGCGCTGAGACCCTGGCGGAAAGGCTGTTCATCGGTCAATTCAGGGATCAGCACCTGCAGGGCGCCGAGCTCCCGGAGCACATCGAAGAACACGCCTGGAGCCTGTTCATGCAATGCCCTCTGAACTTCCTGCCACACCCGCTCCGGTACCAGGTCTCCGAGTTCGCCACTGGTGACCATCTGCCGCATCAGCGCCATGGTCTCCCGGCAGATGCTGAACCCGAGTGGCTGCAGGCGCGCGGCGAAGCGGGCGGTGCGAAGGATGCGCAGGGGATCTTCGGCGAAGGCTTCAGACACATGGCGAAGCTTTTTCTGTTCCAGGTCCGCATGGCCGTTGAACGGGTCCACCAAGTCGCCGTTCTCGGTTTCTGCCATGGCGTTGATGGTCAGGTCACGGCGGCGAAGATCGTCTTCCAGGGAGACATCCGGTGCACTGTAAACGCTGAAACCGTGGTACCCGCGCCCCTGCTTGCGTTCGGTCCGGGCCAGGGCGTATTCCTCGCCGGTGTCCGGATGCAGGAAAACCGGAAAATCCGCCCCTACCTGTTTGAAGCCTCGCTGGATCATGTCTTCCGGGGTGGCACCAACCACTACCCAATCCCGGTCTTTAACGCCCAGGCCGAGCAGTTTGTCGCGGACAGCGCCGCCCACCAGATAGGTTTGCATAATGCGGTTTGTTCCTGATTGCCATGAATGGGTAACGGGGATTATCCGGCCACGACCGGCCAGAGGCAAACTGTGGTGAACTGGCGTCTTCCGTGATATCCAGCACGCTGGATAATGACTTGTTCTGTCTATATCGATAGAGGCAATATTTTGCCGTCGAAACTGTTCGAGTGTGGTGCCAAATGGTAGAAAGTGAATAAATATCAATTAGGTGGAGAACGTGGCGTGATTTTTTCATGATTCTGGCTAAAGTCTTTTGTGGAGACATGATAATGACGTTGCGCTGGATCCTAGTTCCTGTTCTGGCTATTGCTGTTGCCGCCTGTGCGCCGTTGAGCAGTTACTGGAGCGACCAGTCCGGATCTGAAGTCTTTCAGCCTATAACCGTTCGGGTTAGTGGTTTTGGTGCCTATCAACATACTCAGAACGATAGGGTTGACCCCAGGAAGCGCTTACTGGCTCGACGGGCTTCACAGCTGGACGCCTACCGGAACCTGGCCGAGCGGGTCTACGGTACCGTGATCTACGGCAGTTCCACGGTGAATGACTTCGTGTTGCAGAACGACAGTTTCCGCACCTATGTGGACAGCTACATTCGCGGCGCCCGGATGGTGGCGGTGAATGAGCATAGCGATGGCGTGGTGGAAACCGTGATGGAGCTGCGCCTGGAGCCGAGGTTCCGGGAGTGTGTGGCGAAGGTGGCGGACGATCAGGTGCAGGATGTCTGTGCCATTCCCATGCCCAGGCGGAATGACCGTGTAGGGGATGTTGAGGCCCGTCGCACAGATTCCCTGTACTACCTCGATTAGGCCTGTTGATGAACGCCGTGATTGAACCGGTATCGTTCCGGTGGGTTAAATTGCCATGATGAGATCAATGCTTCTGTTCTGGATGCTGAGCCTGTGCACCGGGTTTGCCCATGGCGTGGTCCTCGAAGGCGTGGGGCACGCCAATATCCGGGAGAATAATCTGGACCAGGCCCGCACCGAGGCGCGTCAGGCGGCGATGCGCGACCTGGCGCTGCAATATCAGGCCAGGGTCAGCACCCGGGATACCATGGAGAACGGACAGCTTGTGGGCTCTCGTACCGAGCTGTCGGCCATGGCCCAGGTTCGTAATGCCACGATTGTGGATGAGTACCGAAGTGGCAATCTGCTGCGGGTGATTGTCCGGGCAGAGATGTCGGATGCCAAAGGCAAGGCTGGCAGCTGCAAGGCCGGGCAGGCATCCGGTTTGCGTAAACGGGTGGCGGTAACCGCGTTCCCGATCACCCGTCCGGAGCAGGGTGGCGGTGCGGCCCTGGATGACGCCGGCGAACAGTTGCCGCGGGAACTGGTGGCTCGCTTGCAACAACAGGGGCAATTGCAGGTGCTGGGGGCGACATCGTTACAGCTGTTCAGCAACCTGCCGGATGCGCCCACGTCTCAGAAAAACCCGGCCAGCAATCAGCTGACGAATGTGGTTCAGCTGGCCCGGGAACTGGGGGCTCAGTTTGTGGTGGCGGGTGTGATTCGGGATATTGGCCTGGCCGACCCCGGCGCCTGGGGCAGCTCAATTCTGGATCGCATGCAGCGAGGTATCGGAATGGCCGACACCTCGCGCCGGTTTGAGGCCGAAGTGATGGTGTTTGATGGCTTCAGCGGTTCCCCGGTCTTCCGGCAGCGGTTTGAAACCTCGGCACGGTGGCAGCCGGATGGCAGTGGTACCGGAGGTTTTGCCTCGGCGGGCTTTGAAGGTTCCGAGTGGGGGCAGGCGGTTGAAGGTGTCATTGCCGAGATGACCGCCGCCGTCAACAATGCTCTGGCCTGTCAGCCATTCATGGCCCGGATAACCCGTGTGGATGGCAACCGGGTGACCCTCGCCTCCGGCGCAACGGCGGGGCTGCGACCGGGGGATGAACTCGATCTGTACCGCAGCCAGCGATACTTCGATTCACTGGATGGTACGCCTGAGCTGTCCGATACCGGGGTGACGCTGACACTGGACAACGTGCATCCGGATTTCAGTAACGGGCGAATCCCTACGGAAGGTGGCCTGATCAACGTTCAACGCGATGACCTGGCCATTATCTGGTAAGTCTCAGGCGGCCTCGGCCGCCGCAATATCCCGTATCTTGCCGACCATAGCTCGCAGGCCGTTGCCCCGGGTGGGGGAAATATGGCGGAACAGATCCAGCTGCTCGAACAACTCATCGATATCGGTGGCCAGCAGCTCTCGCGGCGTCTTGCCGTTCAGGGCCACCAGAATGATAGCGGCCAGGCCGCGCACAATCATGGCATCGGAATCGATCAGCAGGAACAGTTTACCGCTTTCCTCATCGTAACGATGAATCAGCCATACCTGGCTCTGACAGCCGTGTACGTAGTTTTCTTCAACCCGCTCATCATCCGGAAAACCGGGCAGCTGTTTGCCCAGATCGATGATGTAGGCGTAGCGTTCTTCCCAGTCGTCCAGAAACTCAAACGCATCCAGAACGTCTTCAAGGGTGGTGTCTTTGCCCAGGGGATTGTTCAGAAATTGTTCCTTGCTGGCGGTCATAGCATTCCCAGTTCAAGTTTGGCTTCGTCGGTGAGCATATCGTTGTTCCAGGGCGGATCAAAGGTCAGCTCAACGGTAACCTTGTCCACATTAGGTACATGCTCCACCTTGCGCTTCACATCGTCGGTGATTACCGGCCCCATGCCGCAGCCAGCCGCGGTCAGGGTCATTTTGATGTAAACGTGATTGCCGTCTTCTGTGCCGTTCTCAATCCGGCATTCGTAAATCAGGCCCAGGTTGACTACGTCCACCGGGATTTCCGGGTCGTAGCAGTTACGCAGCGCTTCCCATACCTGGTTTTCGTTGATGGTGCCGTCTTCCGGGGTCTCGAAGCTGCTTTCCAGCGGCTGCTTGCCCAGGGCATCGGCGTCGTGGCCTTCAATGCGGGCAAGATTGCCGTTGACCGCCACGGTGAAGCTACCGCCGAGGGATTGGGTAATGGTCACAAAGGTGTCTGACGGAATCATGATTTCCGTTCCGGCAGGTACCAGGCGGGCTTCCACTTCGCGTTTGGTCAGGACGACTTCGCGTTCTTGCATGTTTGATCAGTCCTATCTTTGTGCTTTACGCCACCGTGAAGCTTTCACCACAGCCGCACTCAGCGGTGGCGTTGGGGTTGCGGAAGCGGAACAGGGAGTTCACACCCTCGGTGACAAAGTCGATTTCGATGCCGTTTACCAGTGGCAGGTGTTCCTGCTTTACGAACACATCCACGCCGTCGATGGTAAAGATACGGTCATCGGATTCCGGTGTTTCTACCCACTGGGTTTCATACTTGAAGCCGGAGCAGCCACTCTTTTTGATGGCCAGGCGAATGCCTTTGGCTTCCGGTTTCTTGTCCAGTTGTTTGCGAACGTGTTTGACCGCCGTTGGGGTCATGGTCACGTTCACATAGCTTGGGGTGAAGACTTCGGCTGTCATGTTTCCACCTCCTCAGGCAAACAGGCGCTGGATTTTCTGCAGGCCGGTAAACAGTTTCTCGACCTCTTCCAGCGTATTGTAGAACGCAAACGAAGCCCGGGCTGTACCGGGTACTCCGTAGAAATCCATCAATGGCATGGCGCAATGGTGGCCGGTGCGGATGGCGATGCCTTGCTGGTCCAGCAGGGTGCCGATGTCGCTTGGGTGCAGACCGGCAATCTTGAACGACATCACCGGTACCTTATTGGCAGCGGTACCGATGATCTCCATGCCTGGCACGGTTTCGACCAATTCATTAGCGCGGCGCAGCAAGGCATCCTCTGCTGCTTCCATGGCCTTTCGGTTCAGCGAGTTCAGATAGTCGATGGCGGCGCCCAGGCCCACTGCTTCGGCAATAGCCGGGGTTCCGGCCTCGAATTTGTAGGGCAACACATTCCAGGTGGTTCGCTCGAACGATACCCGCTCAATCATTTCGCCACCGCCCTGATAAGGCGGCATTTCTTCCAGCAGTTCGGCGCGGCCATAAAGCACGCCAATGCCCGTGGGCCCGAACAGCTTGTGGGAAGAGAATGCATAGAAGTCACAGCCCAGAGCCTGAACGTCCGGCTGGAAGTGGGGCACCGCCTGGGCGCCATCCACCAGGGTCAGTACCCCCTGTTTTTTCGCCTGTTCAATCAGGGGCGCAATTGGGTTGACGGTGCCCAGCGCGTTGGACACGTGGGTGATCGCCAGCACCCGGGTGCGCTCGTTCAGCAGGCTGTTGAACGAATCCAGATCCAGCTCGCCTTGCGGTGTCACCTGGATGGGCACAACCCTGGCACCGGTGCGCTCGGCCACCATCTGCCAGGGCACAATGTTGGCGTGGTGTTCCATGTGGCTGACCAGAATCTCATCGCCGGCTTTCAGGCGTGGGGCCAGGCCATTGGCTGCCAGGTTGATGGCTTCGGTGGTGCCACGGGTCCAGATGATTTCGCGGGTGCTGGGCGCATTCAGGAATTCGCGCACGGTTTCCCGGGCGCCCTCAAAGGCGGCGGTCGCACGATCACCCAGGGTATGGGCGCCACGGTGCACGTTGGAGTGCATCTCGCGGTAATAGCGATCCATGGCATCCAGCACGGCCTGTGGCTTCTGCGCCGACGCGCCATTGTCCAGATACACCAGCGGCTTCCCGTTGATCTCCTGATGGAGAATCGGGAAGTTGCGGCGAATGGCTTGTACATCAAACGCCATCGACTGGGTGTTGTTTGCCACGGACAGATCAGTCATGCCCCTCAGGCCTCCTGAAAGGTTTGCTCAAAGAAATCACTCAACCGCGCCTGGGCGGTTTCACGCACGGCTTCGACCGGAATCTGTTGCACCAGCTCGTTAATAAACGCCATGGTGAGCAGAACATTGGCCTGCCGGCGGCCGATCCCGCGCGATACCAGATAGAACACGGAGGTTTCGTCCAGCTGGCCGATGGTGGCGCCGTGCGCGCACTTCACATCGTCGGCGTAGATTTCCAGTTCCGGCTTGGTATCAATCTCTGCCCCGTTGGACAGCAGCAGATTCTTGTTGTTCATATCCGCATTGGACTTCTGGGCGTCCTGGTGGATATGAATCCGGCCGTTGAACACAGCATGGGACTGGTCTGCTGCGATATTGCGATAGGTCTCTTCGCTGTTGCAGTGGGCGGCGACATGGTCAATGGACGTGTGGTTGTCGTAGTGCTGTTTGCCCTGGGTAACCACCACGCCATTGAGTTTTGTTTCCGCGCCTTCGCCTTCCAGTCGCACCTGCAGATCGTGCCGGCGCAGGGGGCCGCCAAAACCAACACAATGGCTCTCGAAACGGGAGCTGCGCTGCTGCAGCACACCGGTAGCGCCAATGTGCTGAACATTCTCGCCTTCCATGTTCAGGCGGATGCTGGTGACGTTGGCGCCATCGGCCAGATTGAATTCGGTTACTGTGCTGACCAAGGCGGATGCTTCACCACTGGAGGTGTATTCCTCTACCAGGGTCAGCTGGCTGTTGGCGCCGGCTTCCACGAAGATGCGTGGGTAGGCGGAGCCACTGGCGTCAGCGCTGGTTTCATGGATGATGAACAACGGCTGATCCAGCACCGCGCCGGGTTTCAGGCGAATGAACAGGCCATCTTCGAAGCGCGCCCCGTTCAGGCGGGCGAATTGGACCTGATCGTGATTCAGGGTGCTGCCCAGCTTTGCAGACAGGGCTTCAGCTTCGTCGTTAGCCAGATCGTTGAAGCTCAGGATCTCGATACCGTCGAGATCCGGATACTCGCTGGCTTCAGGAATCATCACGCCGTTGATGAAAACCACTTTGTAGCCGGGCACAGCGAGACTGTTGCCGGTCTTGCCTTCGGCCGGCAGGGAAATGGCCATATCGTCGGCCAGCTTCAGGTACTTGCTGGAGTACTTCCAGTTCTCGGTCTTGCGAGTAGGCAGCGGCATATCTACCAGCGCGCTGGCCCGCTCCTTGCGCAGCGCCAGCAACGGCTCCGGCAGGGATTCCCCGGCCGGGTGCAGGAAGGCGCTGGAAAGCATGGGTACAGATTTCATTCCACGGCCTCCTGATCAGTTGCTGGTGTCGTCGTCTTTAATGCCCAGCCAGCCGTAACCTTTCTCTTCCAGTTCCAGGGCCAGTTCACGACCGCCCGACTTGATGATCTTGCCACCAGCCAGTACGTGCACATAATCCGGAACAATGTGGTTCAGCAAGCGCTGGTAGTGAGTGACCATAAGAATGGCGCGGTCTTCCGAGCGCAGAGCATTCACGCCATCGGAAACCACTTTCAGGGCGTCGATGTCCAGGCCGGAATCGGTTTCATCCAGAATGGCCAGTTTCGGCTGCAGCAGCAGGGCCTGCATGATCTCGTTACGTTTCTTCTCGCCACCGGAGAAGCCTTCGTTCACGCCGCGTTTCAGGAAGGCCGGGTCCAGGTCTACCTGTTTGGAAACTTCCTTGGCCAGCTTCATGAACTCAGCCGCGTTCATCTCGTCCTGGCCCTTGTGCTTGCGCATGGCGTTAACGGCGGTGCGCAGGAACTGCAGGTTGCTCACGCCAGGGATTTCCACCGGGTACTGGAAGGCCAGGAAGATGCCTTCGCGGGCGCGTTCTTCGGTTTCCAGATCCAGGAGGTTGTCTCCGTTCAGGGTGACTTCGCCCTCGGTGACTTCAAATGCGTCGTTGCCTGCCAGAACCTGTGACAGGGTACTCTTACCGGAACCGTTCGGGCCCATGATGGCGTGAACTTCCCCGGCCTTGATCTCCAGGTTAATGCCCTTGAGGATTTCTTTGCCCTCAACGGAGGCGTGCAGGTTTTTGATACTCAGCATTTGTAGATGTCTCTCTATATCCTGAATTTCGATCTATAAATTCGTACCCTTCGATGCCCCAATAACGTTCGGGACAGTGAGCGGGGGAGCTTTCCGGGATCGTCAAAATCAGGGATGATTTTGTCGAGCGTACAGGGATGTATTCACAGCGTATCCCGGAAAGCTCCACCGCTCGCTGGCCTCCTCCGAGGCCAGCGGGGCATAGCGTTTAACCAACGGACCCTTCAAGGCTCACTTCCAGAAGCTTGCCAGCCTCAACCGCAAACTCCATCGGCAGCTCCTTGAACACCTCTTTACAGAAGCCGTTCACAATCATGGACACCGCCTGTTCCGGGTCGATACCGCGCTGGCGGCACAGGAACATCTGCTCGTCGCTGACCTTGGAAGTGGTCGCCTCGTGTTCCACGATGGCCGACTTGTTCTTGCTCTCGATGTACGGGAAAGTGTGCGCGCCGCAGCGGTCGCCGATCAGCAGCGAATCACACTGGGTAAAGTTACGCGCGCCCTCTGCGCCCGGGCCGAATTTCACCAGGCCGCGGTAGGCGTTGGAGCTCTTGCCGGCGGAAATACCCTTGGAGATGATGGTGCTGCGGGTATTCTTGCCCAGGTGGATCATCTTGGTGCCGGTATCGGCCTGCTGGTAATTATGCGTCAGCGCGACAGAGTAGAACTCGCCAACGCTATTCTCACCGCGCAGTACACAACTCGGGTACTTCCAGGTGACGGCGGAGCCGGTTTCCACCTGGGTCCAGGAAATCTTGGAGTTCTTGCCGATGCAGGCGCCACGCTTGGTCACGAAGTTATAGATACCACCCTTGCCGTTTTCATCGCCCGGGTACCAGTTCTGTACGGTGGAGTATTTGATCTGGGCATCGTCCAGAGCCACAAGCTCAACCACGGCCGCGTGCAGCTGGTTCTCGTCGCGCATCGGTGCGGTACAGCCTTCCAGGTAGCTTACGTAGCTGCCTTCGTCGGCGATAATCAGGGTGCGTTCGAACTGGCCGGTGTTGGCGGCGTTGATGCGGAAGTAGGTGGACAGCTCCATAGGGCAACGCACACCCTTGGGCACGTACACAAAGGTGCCGTCAGAAAACACCGCCGAATTCAGGCCCGCAAAGAAGTTGTCGCCGTGGGGAACCACGGTGCCCAGGTATTTCTGGACCAGTTCGGGGTAATCACGGACGGCTTCGGAAATCGAGCAGAAGATTACGCCGGCTTTGGCCAGAGGCTCTTTGAAGGTGGTGGCTACGGAAACCGAGTCGAATACTGCGTCCACGGCAACGCCGGCAAGCTTTTCGCGCTCGTGCAGGGGAATGCCCAGCTTTTCGTAGGTTTTCAGCAGCTCCGGATCCACTTCATCCAGGCTTTGTGGCATATCCTCTTTGCGCTTGGGCGCGGAATAATAGGAAATCGAGTTGTAGTCGACTTTCGGGTAGCCGACATGAGCCCAGTTCGGCTCTTCCATTTCCAGCCAGCGACGATAGGCTTTGAGGCGCCATTCCAGCATCCATTCCGGCTCTTTCTTTATGGCGGAAAGGCGGGCAATGACGTCTTCGTTCAGGCCGGGTTCGAACGTGTCGGCTTCGATTTCGGTCACGAAACCGTGTTCGTATTCCCGTTTGATCAGCTCTTTCACCTCGTTGTCGGTGGTCGCCATGATCGTCGCTCCGTAATTCTCTCATCCAGGGCTTGCGCCCTTTGTGTCATCGGCAGCCCTTGGGCTGGCGGATGGGTGTATTCGGTTTGCTGATGTCGCAGTGGTCGCTTTCTCCGTGAGTACGCCCTGCAATCGGTTTTTGGATGACGGGAGGGGCTGTTAGCCGGTTTCCCGTTGCTTCTGGCGAGCGATTATACAATACCAGAGTAAAATAGTCAGGTATTAAATCGGTTGTGTAGGGATTATACCTTAATCGGCCTTTGGGGCACTAAGGGGGCGACTATGACTTTGGTTTGCCTTGAGGCTGGAGAATGGCGCTCCTAGCCTGGGAGCTATGGTGTAGGGCGTCGATCGGGTGGGTCCTCCCAAAACACGCTGTGAATACTTCCCTGTACGCTCTGCTCCGCCATCCATGGCTTCGCAAGGTTTTGGGAGGACCCACCCGACCGACTCCGCATGCATTGCGCTGGCCGGTGAGGGCTCAGGGTGGTGCTTGGGAAGATTTAATCTATTGTGTTTTCGGCAAAAATCTTGGTCAGATAGGTGAAGTCCAGTTTATCCGGCAAGTTCGCTGGTTTAGGAATTTTTACGATGTGGCCACTGCCTGGTGCGCACTCCATGGCCTCGCCGTGGCGATTTTCCATGGTGTTGGCAGAGAATCGCAGGTTGCCGGCCGGGGTGATGAGTTCCAACTGGTCGCCGGGGGCGAATTTGTTTTTTACGTCGATGGTGAGCCATCGGTCATCCGCATCGGCAATGGTGCCTACCACTTGCTGGGTGCCGAGATATGAGGAGCCCTGTTCGTAGGTCTGGTATTCCTGGGGCACGTGCCGGCGCAGGAAGCCTTCGGTGTAGCCGCGGTTCGAGAGGGCTTCGAGTTCGTCCATCATGTGCATGTCGAAGGGTTTGCCGGCGAGGGCGTCGTCGATGGCTTTTCGGTACACCTGAGTGGTGCGGGCTACGTAGTAGGTGCTTTTGGTGCGGCCTTCGATTTTCAGGGAGTGAACGCCCATTTTGACCAGTTCCTCCACGTGCTGGACGGCGCGCAGGTCTTTAGAATTCATGATGTAGGTGCCGTGTTCGTCTTCGTAGGCCGGGATGAAGCCGCCGGGGCGGTTGGGTTCTTCCAGCAGGATTTCTTTGGGCTCGCAGGTTTCTACCGCATCTGCAGAGGTGGCGATCAGGTCGCCAGTCTGGTCATGGCTGTGCTGGACTTCTTTATAGTTCCAGCGGCAGGCGTTGGTGCAAGCGCCCTGGTTGGCGTCGCGGTGGTTCATGTAGCCGGACAGCAGGCAGCGGCCGGAGTAGGCCATGCACAGGGCGCCGTGTACAAACACTTCCAGTTCCATCGCCGGAACCTTTTCGCGGATTTCGCGGATTTCTTCCAGGCCCAGTTCCCGGGACAGGATCACGCGGCTGATGCCCTGGCGGCGCCAGAATTCCACGGTGGCCCAGTTGACAGCGTTGGCCTGCACCGACAGGTGGATGGGTTGATCCGGCCACTTCTCCCTTACCAGCATGATCAGGCCGGGGTCAGACATGATCAGGGCGTCGGGTTTCTGTTCTATGACTGGTGCCAGGTCTCTCAGGTAGCTGCGCACCTTGTTGTTGTGGGGTGCAATGTTGGAGACCAGGTAGAACTGTTTGCCCAGTTCGTGCGCTCGTTCAATGCCGGCGCCCAGGGCTGCAACGTCTTTGAAACTGTTGTTCCTTACTCTCAGCGAATATCTCGGCTGGCCGGCATAGACGGCATCTGCGCCATAGGCGAAGGCGGTTTCTAGATGTTCGGGGGTGCCGGCGGGAGCAAGCAGTTCCGGGGTGGTCATGGTATCTCCGGGTATTAACTGAAAAGCGGATGGATGCAGGTAGGGCATTCTGAAAGCGAGCATTGTGCCGCAAATAATCCGATGCGCCATTGATCTTGCTCAAAGGTCGTATTGATTGATTTCGGCTAACATGTGTACGCTGATGGAGTTGGCAGTTTGGGCCAGGACGATAGGCAGGAGGAACCAGCATGGCATCAGAGCCATTAAGGCCTGAAAATTCAAAGCGTTCGCTGAGTATGCGGGTCAGCAAGCTGATCCGGATTCAGTTGGAGCGAGGGAAAGTCGGTGTCGAGGCGGTGGCCGGGCAGTTGAATATGAGCCGGTATACGTTGCACAAGAAGTTGCGCCAGGAGGGGCTGACGTTTGCGGCTCTGCTGGAGCAGGTTCGTCGGGAGCAGGCGATCACCTATATGAAAGATAAATCCAAGCCGCTGGTGGAAATTGCCGAGCAGCTCGGATTTTCGGAATTAAGCGCATTCAGCCGGGCATTCAAGCGCTGGATGGGGACGCCGCCGGCTGAATATCGCTCGCTTCGGCTGTCCTGATCAGACCTTCTTGAAGATCAGGGTGGCGTTGGTGCCGCCAAAGCCGAAGCTGTTGCTCATTACCAGGTTCAGATTCTGGTTGTCCATGCGTTCACGCACAATCGGGTAGCCTTCGGCGCCTTCGTCCAGGGTCTGGATGTTGGCTGACGGGGCAATAAAGTTCTCCCGCTGCATGATCAGGCTGTAGATGGCCTCGTGTACGCCCGCCGCACCCAGTGCGTGGCCACACAGGGGTTTGGTGGAACTCAGCGGCGGGATCTTGTCGCCGAAGGTTTCCTTGAGCGCTTTCAGCTCGGTTACATCACCTGCCGGCGTGCTGGTGCCGTGGGTGTTGATGTAGCTGATTTCGCCGTCGATGTTGGCCATGGCCTGTTTCATGCAGCGAATGGCACCTTCACCGCTGGGAGCCACCATGTCGGCACCGTCGGAGGTGGCGCCAAAGCCGACCAGTTCGGCCAGGATGGTGGCACCGCGGGCTTCGGCGTGTTCCAGGGATTCCAGTATCAGCGTGCCGCCGCCACCGGAAATCACGAAACCGTCACGGTCTGCATCGTAGGTGCGCGAGGCCTGTTCCGGCGTGTCGTTGTACTTGGTGGACAGCGCCCCCATGGCATCGAACATCAGGCTCAGGGTCCAGTGGATGTCTTCGCCGCCACCGGCCAGCATCACGTCCTGGCGGCCCAGGGCGATCTGGTCAGCCGCGTGGCCGATGCAGTGGGCGCTGGTGGCGCAGGCAGAGGTGATGCCGTAGTTGATACCGGTGATACCAAAGGCGGTGGTGATGGAGGCGTTGATGGCGCTACCCATGGTGCGGGGTACCCGGTACGGGCCCACCCGGCGAAGGCCTTTGTCGCGGTGAGTGTCGATGGCATCCAGCAGTTCGACGGTGGAAGCACCACCAGTACCAAATACGGCGCCGGTGGTGTTTGCACGCAGCTGTTCGTCGGTCAGGCCAGCCTGCTCAATGGCCTCTTTGGCGGCCAGGTAGCAGTAGCCGGCGGCCGGGCTCATAAAGCGCCAGATCTTGCGGTCGATCAGTTCTGACAGGTTCAGGTCGATCTTGCCTGCAACGTGGCTGCGCAGGCCGTTATCCCGGGCTTCTTCGCTGAAGGCAATGCCGGAGCGGGATTCGCGAAGCGACTGGGCCACTTCTTTCTGGTTGGTTCCAAGGCTGGAGACAATCCCCATGCCGGTAACTACAACGCGACGCATTGTGCTAACTCCTAAAAGTCATCAGTCGATGTGAACAGGCCGACCCGAAGGTCTTTGGCGGTGTAGATTTCCCGCCCGTCCACTTCCATACGGGCATCCGCGATGGCCATGGTCAGTTTGCGGCGAATCAACCGCTTGATATCCAGATAGTAGGTGACCTTTTTGTTCTCCGGCAAAACCTGTCCGAAAAACTTCACCTCTCCGGCCCCCAGAGCACGCCCCTTGCCTTCACCGCCACTCCAGGCCAGGAAGAAGCCGACCAGCTGCCACATGGCATCCAGGCCGAGGCAGCCGGGCATTACCGGGTCGCCCTCAAAATGCACTTTGAAAAACCAGAGATCCGGGTTGATATCCAGTTCGGCCACCAGGCTGCCTTTGCCATATTCGCCGTCATCGGCTCCGATGTGGGTAATACGGTCGACCATCAGCATTTCGTCGATGGGTAGGCGCATGGCGCCCGGGAACAGCTGGCCGTGGCCGCAGCGGATCAGGTCTTCTTTGTCAAAGTGATCAGGATACATGTTGCCTGTGTCTCTGTTGCAAAATGATTTCTTCTACTTTAGCGCCTGTTCTGTGAACGGCTATTGACCTTTAGTGGATGATTGCCGCCCAGAAGTTCCCCGGACCCGCAGCCAGAGCCGGTTGATGGTCATCAAGGCTAATTTTTGTCCGGTTTGATACTTTCGTCGAATCTGTGAAGTTCGCCATATTTGGGAGGGCCTATGTCTGCAGATGAGGAATTCATCGATGGACAAATCCGGTTCGAGACGGGCCGGGTATTGGTACACCTGGAACGGTTGCTGGATCATCCTCCAGAGGCTGTCTGGAATATGCTGACCGATTCGGTGCATTTGGCCAACTGGTTGGCTGCCGGGTCTCTGGAGGCTCGTGAAGGTGGCCGGGTTCAGCTGGATTTTGGCAACAGTGGCATGCCCATCGACTGTACCATTACCGCCTGCCGGCCTCACCGGCTGTTGTCCTACTCCTGGAGTTCCGGAGATGCCCCTGAGCGGCCGCTGACCTGGGAAATACTGCGGGAAGGAGTCTGTACCCGGCTTTGCCTGACGCTGTCGTTGCCGGACGATGAGGTGGTGCCTATTGCCTGCGCCGGTTGGGATGCCCATCTGGAAATGCTGATGGCAGCACTGGAGGGCATCAGCATTCACTTTCCGGCAGCCCGGTTCCGTGCGGCCCGATCCCATTTTGAAAAGCTGCTGAAAGAGAAAATGGCGGCCTGAAGTCCTGCCGCCGAAAACAGAAAGGCCGGCTCGGTTACGCCCCGAGCCGGCCTTTTCGTATCTGGCACTGGATCAGCCTTCGCGCCCGTCTGGCCGGGGGCTGGCCAGAATGCCGGTGTAACGCACCAGGAACAGGCCATAGGCCAGCAGCCACAGCAGGGTGCTGGTGCCAATGCCGGGGTGCCAGGGAATCAGGTTCAAGGCAGTCAACACTCGAACAACCGCAGCCAGTTGTATGGCTACAAACGCGAGAACCATGCCCTTTGGCAGCACCAGCGGGCGGCCGGTGTGGCCCAGTGACACGCGAGCAATCACGCCCAGAATCAGGCAGCCGATGGCGCCGGTACCGGCGGCATGGCTCCAGGCATTGGTTGGCCATCCGGCCACCAAAGAGCCTGCCAGCAGAATCAGTGCAACCGGCACCCAGAGAATGGACAGGTGCAGAATCCAGAGCAAGGGATCTTTGCGCACCAGCCAGCCTTTCCAGTTATACAGGCGCACCAGCATCAACGATGCAGCAACCACCGCAATGACGGCGGTGACGGTTTGCCAGCCCGTCACCAGGGATGCCATCAGCAGGATCATGGAGAACAGTGCCGCCATATCCAGTGCCGGAATCATCCTGACTGCCTCGGCATTGCCGCCACGCTGGCGAAGCCATCCGGCTGAGAACGCAGGGGTAATCCGGCCTCCGATGATGCTGATCAGCGCCATGGCCATGATCAGTGCTCCGTAGCTGAACGCCATATTCAGGCAGGTAACAAAGCCGATCTGCATCAGCCAGAGCAGCCCGAGGACAAGCAGAATCATCAGCTGCCGCTTCTGGCGGGCTTTCCACACTCGCCAGCCGGCATCGATCATCACCAGGGGCAGGAACGCCAGATTTACCCCCTGTACCAGCCAGTCCGGCAGGTTGCCGCCAAAGGCCAGCAACAGGCGACCGGCCAGCCAGACGCCCCAGAGACCTGCAAGCAGTGCACCGTGGGTTCGGTTGGTCTGGGTCCAGACGCACACGGCGGTGAGCAGAAAGCCTGCGATGGCGGCAGACAAAAATCCGAACAGCATTTCATGCTGGTGCCAGAACAGGGCGGGCAGGGCCAGTGGCAGTTGAACCACGCCGGTGACTTCCAGGACCCATACCGGGATGGCAACAATGGCCAGTACCGTCATGGACAGGAAAAAAATCCGGAAAGGATAGGAAAAGAGTTGGCTGAGGCTGGCAGACGCCCGTTCAGGGGAAGTCGGTATGGCCTGCATAGATGTCTCCCATATACATGTATTCTGGGTATATGTTAAATCTTCGCGCCTGTATTAACCATACCTGCTTGGGGGTAGTTTGCGTACAATGGCCGCAACCCGTTTGTTAACAAAGGAACTTCCATGACGTCGTACATGATCCTGAAGCACCTGCACATGACCACCGCCTACCTAACCATCACGCTGTTTGCCCTGCGGCTACTGCTTGATGCGGTCGGGCGACCAGGCTGGCGCCAGACGCCGCTACGGTTCATTCCCCACATCAATGACACCATCCTTCTGGTCGCGGCCATTGCGCTGGTGTTTGTGGCCGGTTATGCCTCTGCCATGCCCGGTTGGCTGATCACCAAGATCGTGTTGTTGTTCGGTTACATCATTGCCGGGGTGTTTGCGCTGAAAACCACTGTGGGCAAGCCCGCACGCATTGTGGCGGCGGTACTTGCCCTGGTGCAGGTGACGGCTATTTTCCATCTGGCCATGGCCAAGCCATTCTGAATCAGCGTTTCTCGCTGACCTGCTTCGTCAGTTCCTGCAGCTGTTCCTGTACAGCCCGGAGCTGACGGGCAATCTCATCCCGCTCATCGTGGGCCTTCTGGGCCTGTTTGGCGTTCTGCTCCTCGCTCATTACCTCCAGTATCGCCCCGATCATCATGTTCAGGAACACAAAGGCCGTCAGGAAGATAAAGGTCAGGTAGTACAACCAGCTCATGGGATAGTCTTCCATGGTGGCATACATCACGTCGGTCCAGTCCTCAAAGGTTGCAACCCGGAACAGTGTGAGCATGGCGATGGCGACATCGCCCCAGAGTGTTTCGTCAACGGTGGCGAAGAACATGGAGCCCATGGCAGCGTAGATGTAGAAGATGATGAACATCAGCAGGGCAATGTAGCCCATGCGCGGAATAGCTTTCAGTAACGAGTTGATCAGAAAGCGCAGCTCGGGCACCACTGATACCAGTCGAAGCACCCGGAATACGCGCAGTAACCGGCCCAGCAATACCGCCTCGGAATTGTCCAGAGGGATCAGGCTGCCGATCACCACGATGGTGTCGAACAGGTTCCAGCCATCCATGAGAAAGCGGCGTTTGAGTGGGCAGGCGGCGAACCGGAACAGGATTTCCACCAGAAAGAACAGGGTGATGGCGTTGTCCATCACCGACAGGCTCTGTTCCACCAATGGTGGCAGATCATAGGTTTTGGCGCCGATGGTCAGGGCAGACAGAATGATGATGGCGATAACAACAGTCTGGAACACCTTGCTCGATTCAATGCGCTTGAGCTGGGCAAAGCTGCTGGCGGGATTCATGTCCATGGACATCTCGACGGCTCCGGGAGAATTGAAACGCGGCAATTCTAAAGCTACGGAGCCGGTGGTGGTAGGCCTGTGATCTGAGTTTAATCGACCAGGTGGAGGATTTGCTGCCACTCGGCATCGCTGACCGGCATGACCGAGAGTCGGCTGCCTCTGCGTACCAGAGCCAGTTCACTGAGCTCCGGCATGGCTTTGAGTGAGTCCAGTGGGATCAACGCCGGCAATTTCCGTTCAAACTGCAGGTCGACCGCTTGCCAGCGAGGTTTTTCTGCAGTGCTTTTCGGGTCGTAGTAGGGAGACTCCGGGTTGAACTGGCTTGGGTCCGGGTAGGCGGATTTCACTACGCGAACAATACCGGCAATGCCTATGCGCTTGCAGCTGGAGTGATAGATAAAGACGAGATCTCCCTCCCGCATCTGCGCCAGGAAGTTGCGGGCCTGGTAATTGCGCACACCATCCCAGGGAATAACACCCTCAGGCTGACGGGCAAAATCATCAATGCCGCATTCAGAGGGTTCGGTTTTAACCAGCCATTTTGCCACCAGCGGGACTCCACTCGATCATTGTTGGGCCAGTATACAAAAAAGCCCCGAAGGCGGGGCATAAAGCACGAAACGGTGTCCGGGGCATTTACCCGTGTTGGTCGGAGTTCCGCATGGCGGCATCTGCTGCCGGACGACGGTTCATGGGATAGAACAACTGTGGGGAGGCCAGTTCCGGCAGATCGGTCTGCTCGGTCTGGGCCGCCCATTCCACCCGTTCCGCCTTGCGGATGGCGTAGTGCATCCAGGCCAGGGCTGCCGCCACAATGGCGAACATCAGCATGAAGCAGCTTTGCCAGATGCCGGTTATGTCGTTCAGCACGCCGAAGGTAAGCGGCAGAACGAAACCACCGATGCCCCCGATCATTCCTACCACGCCGCCGACCGCACCCACATGCATCGGGTAGTACACCGGAATGTGTTTGTAGACGGCCGCCTTACCGAGCGACATGAAAAAACCGAGTATAAAGGTGAGCACCACGAACATGGGCAGGCTCATGGCCAGGGTGAAATGGATATCCCCTTCGATGCCATGCACCACATAGCGGGTTGGTGGATAACTGAGCAGGAAGGTACAGACTGCCGAGGCAATAAACGTCCAGTACATCACGCGTCTGGCGCCGTAGCGGTCCGACAGCCAGCCCCCGAGGATGCGGAACAGGGAAGCGGGGATGGTATAGAGCGCGGCGATCATGCCGGCGGCCTTGATGTCCAGACCATAAACGCCGATCAGGTAATGGGGAAGCCAGAGAGCCAGGGCAACAAAGGCGCCGAACACAAAAAAATAGTACAGGGCAAAGCGCCACACCCGAAGGTCCCGGAGCGGCGCCATCTGTTCGGCAAACGATTTCTGTTCGGCGTTTCGGCGTTGTTCGGCCAGCGGGTCGGTTTTTGCCAGTAGCAGGAAGGCGATGCCCATAATGGCCAGCACCGTTGCGTATATCTGCGCGGTTTTCTCCCAGCCGAAGGCCACCAACAGAAACGGGGCGCCGAAGTTGGTCACGGCAGAACCGACATTGCCGGCGCCGAAAATCCCCAGTGCGGTGCCCTGTTTAGCCGGTTCAAACCAGGCTGCGGTATAGGCCACCCCGACTATGAAAGCGCCGCCCGCCAGGCCCACTCCGAGGGCCCCGACCAGCATCATGGCGTAGGTCGTAGCAAAGGTCAGCAGGTAAACACAGGCCGCGGTGGTCAGCATCAGGATGCCGAACACCCAGCGCCCGCCATAACGGTCGGTCCAGATGCCCAGGAATAAACGGCTGATGGAGCCGGTAAGAATCGGCGTGGCCATCAGCAAGCCCAGTTGGGTATCGGACAGCGCCAACTCTTCACTGATGCGAATGCCGATGATGGAAAAGATGGTCCAGACGGCAAAACACAGGGTGAAGGCGAAGGTCGAAAGGCCCAGCGCCCGATATTGCTGAGCTTTTGCGGGCGTGCTCGTCATGGTCTCTCCTGGCCAGATAACTCTCCTCTGAAACCATACCAAAAAGCCGGATTTCTGGGCCGACGCATTAGAGGTACCTCCTGCTGGGTGCAAAGGGGGTAGGTCAATGGTCACTATCCCGGGAAAGGTGATATTCCGGGGCTTTCTCTGGTGGGGTACGCGAGTTCAGGCTTGATCAAGATCAATTATGGCAGCTGGGTGCTATGGGGTAATGCTGACTGATATCAACTCGAATGCCTCCGTCTTGGGGGGTGTGATACCGGGAGAACCCCATGAACATCATGATTGCCTACGACGGTTCCCGAAACGCGAAACTGGCGCTGGCCCAGACCATCACCATGTTTCGGCGGCTGGAGCCAAAAATCACGCTGGTTGCGGTGGCAGAAAACCCACGCGACATCACCTCTGGTAATGAAGACCTGTTTCAGGAAGAAGTGAGCGAGCTGAAACAGCATCTGAAAGATGCGCTGGAAGTGTGCGAAAGCGAGCAGGTGAGTGCTGAAAGCCTGATGCTTGAAGGCGACGCCCGCAAGAGCCTGTTGTTTGCGGCCGAGAAAAAGGTACGGCCAGACATGCTGGTCATCGCACGCCACAGTCATGAGCCCGATGGCGGCTTCATTGCCCGATCACTGACCTATTTCGTGGACGAACTGGATTACATGACGTTTGGCAGCGTCAGCTCCTTCCTGGCTCGCCGGATCCAGTGCCCACTTCTGATTCTGCCCAGCCGTTGATGGCCGGGATTACCTGTTTCCATTGTCTTAGCCCCGGGAGGCTGAAATGAAAGTCGCTGACGTATTCCGCGTCCGCAATCCTGAAATCAGGGCACTACACCTGACCTGGATTGCCTTCTTTATTACATTCTATGTCTGGTTCAACATGGCGCCACTGGCGTCCAGCATGCTCAAAAGCGTGGACTGGTTGACCAAGGACGACCTGCGCCTATTTGCCATCTGTAACGTGGCGCTGACGATTCCTGCCCGCATCATCGTGGGTATGGCGCTGGACCGCTTCGGACCGCGGCGGGTATTTTCGGTGCTGATGGTGGTGATGGCCATACCGGCACTGGTGTTTGCTTTCGGTAACACCATGTCTCAGTTGCTGGTCAGTCGCCTGGTGCTGAGCTCCATCGGTGCCAGCTTTGTGGTTGGTATCCATATGACGGCCATGTGGTTCAAGCCGAAGGACATAGGCTTTGCAGAGGGCTTTTATGCGGGCTGGGGCAACTTTGGTTCTGCGGCGGCGGCCATGTCACTGCCAACCATTGCCATTACCATGTACGGCGGTGAAGACGGCTGGCGTTGGGCCATCGCCCAGAGCGCCATCGTGATGGCGGCATACGGCGTCTACTACTGGTTCGCGATTACCGACGGCCCTGCTGGTACCGTGCATCGTAAACCCCGTAAGGCCGTGGCACTGGAAGTCAGCACCTGGGGTGATATGGTCAAGCTGATCCTGTGGACCATTCCTTTGGTCGGGGTATTGGCTATTCTGGTGTGGCGTATCCAGAACATGGGGTACCTGTCTGCCACCGGGGCTGCTATCTGTTACGCGGTGATCTTCGCCATTGTCTGCTATCAGATTGTTCAGATACTGCGGGTAAACGTACCCATCCTGAAGAAAGGCGTGCCTGAGGACGACAAATACCCGTTCAACAGTGTGGCTGCCCTGAACAGCACCTACTTCGCTAACTTTGGCGCGGAACTCGCCGTGGTCTCCATGCTGCCGATGTTTTTCGAAGAGACCTGGAGCCTGAGCGCAACGGCAGCGGGGCTGATTGCGGCCTCTTTCGCCTTCGTGAACTTGATGGCGCGTCCGATGGGCGGCCTGGTATCTGACCGCATGGGGAACCGCCGCTTCGTGATGCTCAGCTACATGTTCGGTATTGCCGTAGGCTTCGGACTGATGGGCCTGCTGGATTCCAACTGGCCGCTGATCGTGGCTGTGGCAATCACTGTGTTCACATCCTTCTTCGTACAGGGGGCAGAAGGCGCCACCTTTGGCATCATCCCGTCTATCAAGCGCCGGTTAACCGGTCAGATATCCGGTATGGCAGGGGCTTATGGCAACGTCGGTGCGGTGGTCTACCTGACCATCTTCACCTTCGTTACCCCGACCCAGTTCTTCTTCATCATCGCCGCTGGAGCCTTTGTTAGCTGGATACTGTGCATTATGTGGCTGAAGGAACCCGAGAGCGGCTTCTCTGAGGAATACCACGTGTCTTCTGTCGATCTGCAGATCGAAGAAGAGGAGCGCCAACGGTTGGCGGGCCAGACAGCACGGTAAAAACGTTCCCTTTACAACGGGAGCTGTGACAACCCGCCGCGGAGCAATCCCGGCGGGTTTTTTGTATGCTCGGAGGAAAGTGGTCGCAACAGGAGAGAGGTCATGGGGTTCTGGGAACGCTGGTCCGGGCTGATGGGGGCGATGTTGGCGCTGGCCCTGTTACTCGGATTCTGGCAGCTCCTGGGCGAAGGCGAGGATCTGGAAGCCCGTGACAGCAGGGGTAGAACTCCCCTGATTGTGGCGGCGGAAGAGGGCGAGACTGACCGGGTTGCCGAGCTGGTCGAGCGTGGGGCCCGGGTTGACGCAGGGGACGACTGCAAGTGGACGGCCATGATGAGGGCTGCCTCCCGTGGTCATACGGATATTCTTGCCTTCTTGCTGGATCATGGCGCGGATATAAACCATACGGAAAAAACCGGCTATACGGCTCTGATGGGGGCGGTGATTGCCAGCCGTCCGGAGGCTGCACGCCTGCTACTGACCAGAGGTGCCGATCCTGACATCCGGGAATACGAAAACGGGCAGACTGCGCTGATGATGGCTGTGCGCAACCGCAATCCGGAACTGGTTCGGTTGCTGCTCTCTGCCGGGGCAGATCCGGAGCTGGTTAATAAATCGGGCAAGAGCGCCAGGGATCTGGCGCTGGAGGCAAGTGCCGGGGAGGGGGAGCCCATGCAGCAGGTGCTCACTGCTCTGGGTTGTGAGCCCGAAGCCGCGGAGAAACGCTGATCATTGGTCGTTCCCTGCCGCCATAAAAAAGCCGGCCCTTGCGGGGCCGGCAAGCAGAGGTCTAACGCTTGGATTCTTGCTGTTACGGATTCTTGATGTAGGCGTTCTTGCGCAGGTAGAACCACCAGTTAACCACCAGACACACCGCATAGAACACTGCGAACCCGTACATGGCCACTTCTGGCGTGCCGGCCTGGATTTCCTGGCCCATCACCCGAGGAGCGATGAACGCGCCGTAGGCGGCGATTGCTGAGGTCCAGCCAAGTACCGGGCCCTTCTGCTGCTGGTTGAAGATGAAACCAATGCTGCGGAAGGTGGAGCCATTGCCAATTCCGCTGGCGGCGAACATCACAATGAACAGGATCAGGAACAGGGCAAAGTAGCTGTTCGGATCAGTTGAGTTGTAGGCCAGCATCATCACGTAGCCGGTGGCGACCGAAGCGACAACCATCACCACCGAGATGATCTGGGTAACGATGGAACCGCCCATCTTGTCGGAAATCCAGCCTCCGACCGGACGAATCAGAGCGCCGACGAATGGTCCCATCCAGGCCCAGGTCAGAGCGCTGGGTGCATCCGGGTTGACTACACGGGTCATGGCGCCATCCGCTCCGACTTCCATCATGTTGCCGAAGATGACGCTGATGGACAGCGGCAGGGCGGCAGAAAAGCCGATGAAAGAACCGAAAGTCAGGATGTAAAGCACGGTCATGGACCAGGTGTGCTTGTTGCTGAAGATGGCAAACTGGTTCTTTATGTTGGGCTTGATGTCACCTGGGATCAGTCTGAGCAGCGCCACGGTCAGCACGATGGTGATGGGCAGGGCCAGCCACATATTCATGACTGACAGGGCCCAGACGCCGGCAATAGAGGTCAGCAGGCCAACGCCATAGAGACCAAGAATCTTACCGAAGGCAGATATCGGGCTGCCAGGATTGGGAGTCACCACCTTGAGGTTGTTCATGCCGAACCAGCCCGCGAAGGCCAGCGGAATCAGAAACACCAACCAGATGAAGCCTGCATTCTGGATCCAGGTGTCGGTGCCGGCCTCAATGCGCCCAATCAGAGTGCCACTTGGGCTTTGCAGCTGCATGGGGTCGCCGGCAAGGGCGCCGAACACTCCGACGGTCATCACCAGAGGGATCAGAATCTGCATGGTGGTCACGCCGAAGTTGCCCAGGCCGGCGTTCATGCCCAGCCCGTAACCCTGTTTACTCTTGGGATAAAACGCGCTTATGTTGCTCATGGAGCAGGCAAAGTTACCGCCGCCAATACCGGACAGCAGCGCCAGCGCCTGGAACACGATGAACGGTGTGTCTGGATTCATCAGGGCGACACCGGTGCCGAACGCCGGGATCATCAGCAATGCGGTGGTCAGAAAAACGGTATTGCGACCGCCGGCAATCTTGATCATGAACGAGGCCGGAATTCGCAGGGTTGCACCGGACAGGCCGGCAATGGCCGTAAGTGTGAACAGCTGTTCAACGGTGAAAGAAAACCCCAGGTTTTTCATCTGGGTGGTGATCATTCCCCACATCAGCCAGATGGCGAATCCCATCAGCAGGCTGGGGATGGAAATCCACAGGTTGCGGGAGGCGACTTTCTTGCCCTCCCGCTCCCAGAACTCCTCACTTTCGACATCCCAGTGTTCAATGTCGGCGTTGGTTTTTGCCATGGTTAAGCTCCTCGTTTCTTTGACCCGGAGCCACCGGAATCAGTGGCTGTCACGGCGTTGGAGTCATTTTGCAAACGAGGCGGGTATTTCAATCCTGATAAATATCAAGGAAGGTTGTCGGTAAGGTGATCTCGCAATTCGGCTCTTTTTCTGAAAGGCTTGGTCGCTTTTAAAAACCTTTTAAAACATAAAGTTATGTTGGTGGTATGCCGTAGGTAGTAGCTGCTTTTCGAGTTGGCGCAGTAGAGGTAGCCAATCATTTCCGGTGGCTATGGCGGGCCGTGCCGGGTTTTTGCGCAAGCGGATATAGGGCCATGACCTGACCGGCGACGCCTGCAAAGGTCAGAGCCCAGCAGCCGGAAGAGAGCCATAGAAGTTCAGGTTGGGAGTAGGGCATGGCCCCCGCCAGGTAGCGGCTTATGGTGGCGGCTGCCACCAGTATCGCGATGGCGGTAACCTGCCATGCTGGCGGAAATGTCCGGCGTGCCCGCTGCCAGGCCAGTCGAAGCATCACGCTCCCCGAGAGTGTCCCCAGCGCTCCGACAACAATCAGGTGCAGCGCGGGAAGAACCGGCCGTTCGGTCAGCAGGTGAGTGCCTGCGAACGCCGAGCCGATGGCCAGCCACAGATAGCCAAGGGCCAGCACCAGCAGGTCGGGCCGGTTACTGCAGTGCCAGAGCTTCCAGCGGACAATCCGGGTAACGACAAGTGCGCTGGCGGCGAGAAGAAGAGCGCCGGCCAGTTGTTCCGTGGCACTGAACAGCATCAATGCCATGGCGATTGGCAGGACGACCAGCAGCGCTCCTTCTATGTGGGGTTGTACCCGAGCTTCCAGGGGGATGCCCCGCTTTTCCAGCGTGCCGGCCACGGCCGGCGCAATAATCCTTCCGCCCATAAAAGTCATCAGTAATAGCAGGCCCAGGATGGTGGTTTGTAGCAGTCGGCGGGTGTCCGGCAACGGCAGGCCGGTTTCTGTCAGAAAGTAGATCAAAGCCATCAGGCAGAGCACGAGAATCAGCGGGCCGGCAATTTTGTTGCGCCATTTCTTGGCCGCCTGAAACCGTGGCACCACATACCATGCCAGCAGCAGTGCAAAAGCCGGGCTGAGTGACTGTGCGAAGAGTGTTTCGGGTGCCAGCAGCCAGGCAAGCCGGGCCGCTAACCAGAGCCCAAAGAGCAGAACGAGGGCGCGCCGGGGTTGCGGCCCGAGTGTGTAACCGGCGATCAATGCCAGTGCGAAACCAAAAATCAGCTCATGGCCATGGCCAGCACCAATCAGCCCCGGGGGCCACCCATAGCCGGATAGCGCTGCGTAGATGGACAATGGAACCACCGTAGCGGCCCAGAGTGAGGCCGCCGGGAAAAACAGCCAAAAGCTGTGCATATTGGGTTGTGTTGAGCGTGCCACAATGTCATCCGGAGTAATGAGTCGACTGAGTCGGAGTGTCAACGTTGGATGGGTTGTGGTCAATGCTTTGCGAACGGTGCGTGACGGCCACGCATTCAGACGGAATGAGGAAGAACCCCGTAATAGATAGCGCTGAAATGGCAGGCACTACCGCCAATGACGAACAGGTGCCACACCGCGTGCATGTAAGGGATGCGATCGGCCAGGTAAAAGGCTACACCGGCGGTATAGACAATGCCGCCAGCGATGGTCAGTTGCAGAGCCGTCTCACTGAGGTTGGCCACCAGGTCGGATGACGCGAAGGTGATCAGCCAGCCCATCGCGATGTAGATGCCTACCCGTGCCAGCTTGAAACGGTTTTTGAAAATCACCTTGAATACCACGCCGGTCAGGGCCAGGGACCAGATGACGGCAAACAGGGTCCAGCCGGTGGTGCCGCGCATGTTGACCAGCAGAAAGGGTGTGTAGGTACCGGCAATCAGCAGGAAAATGGCGCAGTGATCGAGAGTCTTGAAGGCCGTTTTCAGGCGCGGATGGCGGGCGCCGTGGTAGAGCGCGGACGCCATGTACAACAGAATCAGTGAGGCACCGAATATGCTGAAACTGACAATCTTCCAGACATCCCCCAGTTGGCTGGCGCCTGCGATCAGGGCGACCGCCCCTACCACACTCAGCAGGGCTCCAATACCGTGGGTGGCGCTGTTAATCCACTCTTCTATCCTGTGATGAACGGAATCTGGCTGGCTGTGCGTCATGGTTTGGATAATTGCCTTATGGGGAAATTGCGATTCAACGAAAGTATAGGGTATTTCAGCGTACAAGTGTACGCAAATCGTGGCCCATGAACATTCTGTGACTTCGTTCAGAAAAACTGAAAGACCTGCCGGAAATCTTCCGTTTTTGTCTTGCGGTCAGAGCCGTTAGGCTTTGAATTATTGAACGCACACACAGGAGATTGTTGCGATGGCGAAAGTTCTTGTTCTTTATTACTCCATGTACGGTCACATTGAGACCATGGCCAATACCGTGGCCGAAGGCGCTCGCGGTGTTGACGGGGCCGATGTCGTTGTTAAGCGTGTTCCGGAGACCATGGCCGATGAAGCCTTTCTGAATGCCGGTGGCAAGGCCGATCAGGGCGCCCCGGTGGCAGACCCGAAAGAACTGGCGGACTACGACGCTATTATCTTTGGTACCCCGACCCGCTTCGGCAACATGGCGGGCCAGATGCGTACATTCCTGGATCAGACCGGCGGCCTCTGGGCTGAGGGCAAGCTGCATGGCAAGGTCGGCAGTGTCTTCACTTCTACCGGCACCGGCGGTGGTCAGGAACAGACGATTACCTCGTTCTGGACCACTCTTGCTCATCACGGCATGGTGTTGGTGCCGCTGGGTTACGGCATACCGGAGTTTTTCGATATTTCAGAAGTGAATGGCGGTACGCCCTATGGCGCCTCGACCATTGCGGGCGGTGACGGCAGCCGGCAGCCAAGCGAAAAAGAGCTGGCCATTGCCCGTTTCCAGGGCAAGCACGTGGCTGAGCTGGCGATCAAGCTGCACGGATAATTGCACCAGGGAGCTAACTCAGGTTTTGGCGGCGGACGAAGTTCCGCCGCTTTTTTATGGGGTTTTATTCTGATTGGCAAAGGCGGTTTTCAGGCGGGAGAAAGTGGCTGGCACTACACCCAGCCAGGAGGCAAGCTGGTTGTCTGGCACCCGCTTGATCAGCTCCGGATACTCATCCAGCAGCAACTGATAGCGTTCCCGGGCCGACATGGTGTGTTTGCGGTATTCCCGCATGCTGGTCAGTTCTGCGATTTCCTCTGTCAGTACCAGGGCAAACTTGTGCCACTGGCCATCGCCGTAGCTTTGAATGGCCGAACGGAACGCCGCAAAATCAGCTACCCACAGGGTGGCAGGCAGAACACTGGTCAGGCATAAGGTATTGCGAACCGTGCGGCTGCGACCAAAGACCGGCCAGATCAGGTCACCCTCTGAAAAGAAATGATGGACGGCGACCTTGCCGGCCGGGGATTCCCGGAACAATCGGAGGATGCCGTACTGAACCAGATAGACATTTCCCCAGGGACGGTCGTGTTTCTCCAGCGGAGTTTCCGGGTCTACCCGTTGTTGCTGAAACAGGCTGGCAAGGTGGCTGAGAAACCGGGCCTCCGGGTTGTCCTGGTTTTCATTCAGGCAGATACCGAAGGCGTGGCTCAGGCCATTCAGGAGTGCCACTTCGGCAGGTGCGACACTGTAATGAATCAGATCATCACTGTCGCTACCCAGCAGGCATGGTGCGGAGGCCACGGGCGGCCTGAAACTGCTGTTCATATCTTGACCCCGGCTGCATTAGCTTAGGTCAATTATCCTACCATGAAAGCTACATTCGAAATGACTTAAACCATTAAGCCTATGTTACTCAGTCGATAAGGGTCAGTGGCTGGTGCCTTCCTCGTAGTTGATCTTGTTCCAGACGTTGTACTTGCCGGACGGCTTGTTCATCGGAATGCGTTTTTCCTCTTCCAGGGTGTCTGCGTCATAGACGATGATGGCGCCTTCGTTATCCCAGATGCTCAGCAGCAGTTTCTCACCATGGCGGTCGAATTCCACGTGCGCGGCCACTTTTCCCGGCTCCGGCTGAAGAGTTTTGACGATCTCCAGGGTCTGCTTGTCGATAATGTGCACCTTGTCAGCGTTGGGGCCGAAGAACACATCTGCCCAGGCGTAACGGGAATTTTCGTGACTGCGCATGAAGAACCCGGGACCTTCGGTTTTCAGAGTCTTGATCACTTCCCAGGTGTCCATGTCGATAATGGAGATGGCGCCGGCCCGGAAGTGCGGGGTGGCCATCACCCGGCGGCCTTCGTATTCCCAGGTGATGCCGGAACCCAGGTGAGGCATGCCGGGCAGGGGCAGTTCGGCGGTGGTATTGCCGGTGTCCAGGTCAATCACCACGCCGTGCTTGCCGTCGCGGGCGGCGCCGATCAGGTGCTGGTAGCCCGGGTCGAAGAAGAAGTCGTCCAGCAGGGTGTCGGTGGTCATCCAGCGCACCTTTGCCTCGCGGTTTTCTACGGTGATTTCCCAGGCTTCGGGAATGTCTTTCAGTGCAGCGATAAAGCTGCTTCTGGGTGGTGCGGCGTAGACGGCGCTTACTCGAGAGCTGTCGCCGGCATCGTTTTCAACGGGGATAAAATCCAGCATCTCCAGATTGGCGGCGTCGAACAACACCATGGAGTGGGGCAGGTAGTTTGCTGCCAGCACATAGTTGCCGTCAGCGGAAACTGCGATGTTGCGCATGTTGATGCCGGCGCGAACTTCGGCCATCACTTTCAGGTTGTAGATATCGTATTTGGTAATCCAGCCATCCCGGGAGCCGAAGTACACATAACGACCGTCCGGGCTGTACTTCGGCCCGCCGTGCAGGGCAAAGCGGCTGGGAAACCGGTGAATGGGCTCCATCTTGTCGCCATCGAGCAAGGTGACATGGTGATCACCAATCTCCACCACCAGGAACAGATTCATCAGGTCCGCCTCAAACACTGGCTCATCCGGCAGTGAGCCCTGGGGGTGGCTGACTTCCCGGCTGCTGCGGATTTCCGCCTCGCCCCATTTCAGCTCATGGCTCGGGGGCTGATAGATGAAGTCGGTCAGCGCCGCGATCTGCTGGTCGTTGAGGATGGTTTTATAGCCAGCCATCTGAGTGGCCGGTCGTCCCTCCCGGATGACCTGCTCGGCCTCGGCTTTTTTCAGCCGGCCGAGGTTCTCCGGCAGCAGCGCAGGGCCCATGCCGCCCAGCCTGTCCGGGCCGTGGCAGGCTGCGCATTGCTGCAGGTAGAGAGTCTCTGTGCTGTGGTTGTTAGCCTGTTCGGCCAGGGCCGGGCCTGTTATCAGGGCACCGGCAATCAGCAGGATTTTCTTCAGGTTTGCTCGGGCTTGGTTCAGGTTCACCAGCTACAGCTCCCGGTTGGTCAGATAGCGTTTTGCGTTCAGGCGGGCCGTTGGCCGGCTGTGACGGCAGGCTCGGTCAGGGCGCTGTTCCATCCTGCCTGGGCCGGGCGGGCCAGCTTGTCCGCCAGTTGCACCACCTCGCCCACAATAATCAGGGTGGGTGGCTGGAAGTCTTCCCGATCAATGGTGTCTACCAGATCTTTCAGGGTGGTGACCGTCATGTGTTGCAGTGGCGTGGTGCCGCGTTCCACCAGAGCCACCGGGCAGTTTTCAGACAGGCCATGGGCCGTCAGTTCACGCACAATGGTCGGTGCATTGTGCAGGCCCATGTAGAACACCCGGGTTTGTCCCGGCGCGGCCAGTACCGGCCAGTTCAGTTCCAGAGTCTGGTCGGCCTTGCGGTGACCGGTGACGAACGTCACGCTCTGGGAATAGTCACGGTGGGTCAGTGGAATGCCGCAGTATGAGGCACAACCCGCCGCAGAGGTAATGCCGGGTACCACCTGGAAATCGATGTCGTTATCCACCAGAAACTCGGCTTCTTCACCACCGCGGCCGAAAATGTACGGGTCGCCTCCTTTCAGGCGCACTACCCGCCGCTGTTTCATGGCCAGTTGTACCAGCAGTTCGTTGGTTTCTTCCTGGGGCAGGTAGTGGCATCCGCTGGCCTTGCCCACATGAATCCGTTCGGCACGGGGGTTCACCAGTTCCATGATCTGCGGGGAAACCAGACGGTCATAAACGATGGCATCGGCCTGTTGAATCAGCATCAGAGCGCGCAGCGTGAGTAACCCGGGGTCGCCCGGACCGGCGCCGACGATGGCAACTTCGCCCGGGCGTAACGGTTGCTCCGCAAGCTGGAACTCCACCAGGCATTTCTTTCGCGGGTTTGTGGTCATGGCGTCGTTCCTTAAAGATTGTGAACCGGGATTTCGATCACCGGAGCGGCGACCCGTCGGGGCGTGGTATCAACCACTCCGATTTCCTCGTTGGTGAGATAGCAGCCCGGATCTTCCTCCCAGAAGTCGCCAGACACGTTGTAAGCCCGTACCCGGGTGTTGCCGTTACAGATGTTCAGATACTTGCAGTCCGCGCAGCGCCCTTTCACCGGGCGCGGATGCTGGCGGAAGCCCTGCATCAGCGGGTCGGTGGTTTCCGACCAGATCTTTGAGAACGGGGTTTCCCGCACGTTGCCCAGGTTGTGATCCCACCAGAAGGTGTCCGGGTGCACCACGCCGAGGTTGTCGATATTGGAGATATTCACTCCAGAGGAGTTGCCGCCCCAGTTGGTCAGCCGCTGGGTGAGGGCATCTACCTGGTCCGGGTAGTGTTCCTTGGCCCACTCGATCAGGAAGGGGCCGTCGGCGTCGTTGTTACCCGTGACGTACTCCCGCTCGATACCGCGCCTGAGTTCGTCGTGGCAGTGGTTGAACAGCAGGTTCATGGCGTCGCGGGTCATGTCGTACCAGGCATCCCGCTTCTTGTTGCGACCACCGCGGCCGGAGTAATTCAGGTGCGACAGGTAGAACTTGTCGATCTGGTGCTCGTCCAGCATCTCCAGCATGGCCGGCAGTTCCGGGTAGTTATCCTGGGTCAGGGTGAAGCGCAGGCCCACCTTGATGCCGGCTTGCTTGCACAGGGCTACGGCGTGCATGGACTCTTTGAAGGCGCCTTTTTTCCGGCGGAATTCGTCGTGGGTGGCTTCCAGGCCGTCGATACTGATGCCCACGTAGTCGTAGCCCACGTCGGCGATTTTGCCGATGTTGTCTTCGGTAATCAGGGTGCCATTGGTGGACAGGCCCACATAGAAGCCCATGGCTTTGGCCCGATGGGAAATATCAAAGATGTCCGGGCGCATCAGCGGTTCGCCGCCGGAGAGGATGAGTACCGGCACGCCGAAGGCTTTGAGGTCGTCCATTACCTTGTAGACTTCCTGGGTGGTGAGTTCGCCTTTGAAGTCGATGTCCGCTGAAATCGAATAGCAGTGTTTGCAGGTGAGGTTGCAACGGCGAATCAGGTTCCAGATCACCACCGGGCCGCTGGGTTTGGGGACCGGGCGTACCGGTGCCGGATTCATCAGGCTTTTGATGTAGCGGGTCATGCGAAACATAGTTTTTCTCTCTCATCGGGAGTGGCTTTCTTGCCTCTCCGGGCGGGCCTTTACCGGCTCTCTGCCCTTCTAACTATCCCCCTGCGGGCGCTGGGTATCCATACCTTTGATGGAGTACTTCAGGGGGTACGTGCTACTGCTTATCTGTTTGTTTTTTCAATCGTAATCCGGTTTTTTTCAGGATTGCGGAGCTGTACAGGATGGTGTGTCCGGTGCAGGCATCGCCGAGTACCTCGCGGATCTGTGCTGCCTTGTGCTCCACCTCGTCCCGGCTGACCCCGTGAACCATGGCAAACAGGTTGTAGCTCCAGTAGGGCAAGTGCCGGGGGCGCCGGTAGCAGTGGCTGACAAAGGGCAGGCAGCCGATTTTCTCGCCCAGTTCGGCAATCGCATCGTCGCTTACATCCCAAACGGTCATGCCGTTGAAGCGAAACCCCAGACGGTAATGGTCGGGTACCGCCGCTACCCGGCGGATAACACCGGTAGCCTGCATCCTCTGAAAACGTGTCAGCACTTCATCGGCGGGCATATCCAGTTGTTTGCCCAATTCGGCCCAGGGGTCGGAAACCAGGGGCAGTCCGGACTGAGTGGCGATAATGAGTTCGCGGTCCCGCGCACTCAGCACAGAGTCAGACTTCGAAGTGAAGGTGGACATGGAACTCCTGCTCCTTGGGCATGTTGTAAACCGGGTAGCCAGTGAGAGACTCAATGCGCTGGATGGTTTCGATAATGCCTTCCGGGGTTTCTGTGGCCAGAACAAACCACATGTTCAGTTCATGCTCGCGGCGGTAGTTGTGGGCCACCTCGGGAAAGCTGTTCACCTGCTCGGTCACCCTGCTGAAATCCGCTTCCGGAATCCGCATGGCTGCGAGCGTCAGGCCGCCGCCCATTTCCCCGGCATGGAACATGGGCCCAAAGCGGGTCAGCGTGCCGTTGTCCAGCAAGGCCTTCAGGTGCTGCAACAGCGTGACTTCTGATACGCCCAGTTCATCGGCCACGTCTTTGTAGGGTGCTGGCGTGAGCGGCAGGCCGTACTGCAGGCGATTGATGATGGCGCGTTCCAGGGGCGTGAATTCGGGTAGCGTCGGCTTGTCGTCCGATGACTTTGAGCGCTCAGCAATTGCTGACATAACGGCCTCCGCGCTGCAGGTAGGCTTTATTGCTGAACAGGATGGCATGGTCCACATCGCTCAGCTCATGTTGCTCAATCAGGCCTGCAAGCTGATTCAGAACCCGTTCGCGACTGACACCATGGATCATGCAGAACAGGTTGTAGGGCCAGTCTGGCAGGCGTCTTGGGCGCTGATAACAGAGGGTGACACAGGCTGCGGCTGCCATGGCCTCGCCCAGTGTTGAAACCCGGTCGTCCGGCACGTTCCAGACCACCATAGCGTTGGCGCGATAGCCCAGGGTGCGGTGCTTGACCACCAGCCCCAGGCGTTTGATCAGCCCCTGCTGTTGCCACTGACTGACCGCGTTCATAACCTGTTGTTCGGACAGCCCGGTGCGTTCGGCCAGGGTCTGATAGGGGCGAGGTGTCAGGGGCAGGCCGTTTTCCAGTTGCTCGCGCAACCTCAGCAGGCCCCAGGCACTCATGGATTCGGTGTCAAACAGATAGCTGTAGTTCGGGCCGGTGGCTGGCAGGTTCATGGTAATGCCTCCCAGTCGATGTCAAAGCCCAGGTCGATATGGTAACCCTCGACCATTGGCAGTCTCAGCATCGGCAGCTTCAACTGGTGTTCCAGCTCGTCCAGCCGTTCCTCCAGAGTGTCTTCATCCGGAGCGGTCATCACGAACCAGAGGTTGTAGGTGTGCTCCCGGGCGTAGTTATGATTCACGCCCGGGGCACGGTTGATCCGGGCCGCCACCAGATCCATTTGTTCTTCTGGCGCGGCCACGGCAGCCAGCAGGCTGGCGCCCGCCTGACTGTGTTCAAACACCGGGCCGACCCGGCTGAGCACCTGCTGTTCCTGCAGGGCAGACAATCTCTGGATAACCTCTTCCTCGGTCAGGCCCAGTGCCCGGGCCATTTCCTCGTAGGGGCGTTCGCAGACCGGCAGGTTACGCTGGTAACTGTCGATCAGTTGTCTGTCTGCCGCATCCAGTCTCATCAGGTTGCTCCTCCGGGCCGGGGCCGGGATCAGTACACGTCGTGCTGGGTGTTGTAAGTGTTGAACTTACCGGTCGGGGTAACCAGATAGTCACCCTTGATCACCTTCTTCAGCTTGCGTGTCTTGTCGTCAACCACAACGATGGCGGATTTCTTGTCCTGGGCATTCCAGACAGAGAACCACACTTCATCGCCCGCCTTGTTGTATTCCGGCTGCACCACGCGCTTGGGACCCTCGCCCAGATCAGCCCAGTCGGCAATTGGCAGCACCTCATAGCCGGCATCAAAATTGTTGATGTCGAAGACGGCGACGCTCTGGCTGACGGCTTCCGCTGGGTTCAGGGCCGTGTCAACGTAAAGGTTGGTAGACTCCGGATGGGTCTTCACGAACAGTGAGCCACCACCCTGGCCGTCCACGGTGCGAACCACCTTCCAGGCTTTGTCCGGGTGGCCTTCCGGGTCGGTACCGATCATCTGGATGGTCTGATCACCCAGGTGAGAAGTCGCCCAGACAGGACCATGCTCGGGGTCAACGAAGTTGGCGCCACGACCGGGGTGCGGAATTTTGCCAACATCAACAATCGCCTCCAGGTTACGATCCTGAGCATCCACAACCGCAATCTTGTTGGAGTTGTTGGCCGCTGTCAGGAAGTAACGCATGCTGGCATCCCAGCCGCCATCGTGCAGGAATTTTGCTGCATCAATGGAGGTGATGTTCATGTTCTCCATGTCTTCGTAGTTCACCAGCATGATTTTGCCGGTTTCCTTCACGTTGACGATGAATTCCGGATGGGCGTGGGACGCGACAATGGCAGCTACCCGTGGCTCAGGATGGTATTCCTGGTCGCCTACGGTCATGCCCCGGGTGCTCACAATCTTCTTGGGCTCCAGGGTGTCGCCGTCCATGATCACGAACTGTGGTGGCCAGTAGGTGCCGGCAATGGCGAGCTTGTCTTCCCAGCCCTTGTACTTGGAGGTTTCGACAGAGCGTGCTTCCATACCGACCTTGATCTTGGCGACGGTTTTAGGCTCTTCCATCCACAGGTCGATCATGTTGATCAGGGCGTCACGACCGATAACCATCACGTAGCGGCCGGAGGCAGACATCCGGGAGATGTGTACCGCGTAGCCGGTATCGATGATCTTCACGACCTCCTTGGAATCACCGTCGATCAGGGCGATCTGGCCGGCATCACGCAGGGTGACACTGAACAGGTTTTCCAGGTCCAGGTCGTTCATTTGCTTGGTCGGCCGGTCTTCCGGCGGAACGATCACTTCCCAGGTGTCCTTCATATCAGCCAGGCTGAATTCGGGAGGCATGGGAGGCTCGTGCATGATGTACTTGGCCATCAGTTCCACGGTTTCTTCATCGAAGTCACCGGAGGTCAGCCAGTTCGGCATACCGGCCGGGGAGCCGTAACTGATAAACGCCTTGAGGTAGTCGATACCGCGCTCCTGGGTGATGTCCGGAGTCAGCGGTTTACCAGTGGCGCCTTTACGCAGTACGCCGTGACAGCCGGCGCAGCGCTGGAAGTAGATCTGCTTCGCTTTCTCGAATTCTGCATCGGTCAGATCCGGCGCACCGGGGGAGCGAACAATTTTGGCAGATTCCGCATCTACTGCACTGGGGGTGCCTTCATAGGCCATGGTGGACTTGTCAGGGTCTTTCGGGGCTGCCTGTGCGTTCATTACGCCCAACGACGTAATGGCCACGGCCATTGCCAGCGGCTTGATCATCAGTTTGGTTACTCTCATCAGGTTCTCTCCTTGGGGTTCAAGAGTACTCCTAGGTTTCTCTTGTTATGGCTTATGAACCTTGATTAATGTCAGAAAGATGCTGGTTTTCAAGAGAGTACCTCGCAGGTGGTAGATGGCGTATGCCTAAAGATCACTGGATACCTGCCAAAAATTTAATCAATATCAAGGCCATGAAATTGTTGGGATTGCAGCATGGCTGTGATCCTTCAGGAGAGCGCTGATGAAACGGTCCGCACTGGGCGTTTGCTGGCAAGTGGGTGTATTGGCTACCGCCCTGATGCTGTCGGCAGGCGCTGTTGCCGGGGCACCGGAAACCGAGGATGAGTTGGCCAATTTTGTCATTCAGGATTGTGGCTCCTGTCATGGTCTGAAACTGAAAGGCGGCCTTGGCCCGCCCTTACGGCCTGAGGATATCGAAGCCCTGCCAGAGACAGCCGTTGCGGCCATCATCCGGGAGGGCGTTCCCGGTACGGCCATGCCGCCCTGGAAAGCCCTGCTGACCGACCGGGAAATTGCCTGGATCAGCCGGCAGCTGAAATCCGGCGCCTTGATTGCCCCCGAAGCCGATTCTTCCCGAAGCCGATAACCGAAGGACCCACGATGAAACGTCTGTTTGCACCGATTGCACTGATCATCGCCGCCACCGTAACCACCGGCTGCCAATCCCTGTCGGCACCTCCGACTGTTGAGCTTCGCGGCACAGGTGACCTCGGTTTGATCATCGAACGGGCCACAGGCTCGGTATTGGTGGTTGACCACTCCGAACACGAAATCCTGGGCCGGGTAGAAGGGCTGGGCGATTTGTCTCACGCCTCAGTGGTGTACTCGCGGGATGCCCGATACGGTTATGTCTTTGGTCGTGATGGCGGGCTCACCAAAGTCGACCTGCTCACCCGCACGGTGACTGACCGGGTGATCCAGTCCGGTAACAGCATCGGCGGGGCTATTTCGCAGGACGGCCGTTACGTGGCGGTATCCAATTACGAGCCCGGCGGCGTGAACATTTTCGACAGTGAGACCCTGGATACCGTGGCGGAAATTCCGGCGTTTTACACCAACGCCCAGGGCGAGCAGGATCAGTCCAAGACGGTGGGCCTGGTGGATGCCCCGGGCAACCAGTTTGTGTTCAGCCTGTTCGAGGCCGGTGAAATCTGGACCGTGGATATGCACAGTAATCCGCCCGGCGTATCCCGCCATGAGGCCGGCAAAGAACCCTACGACGCCCTTATCACTCCCGATGGCCGCTTCTACATTGCCGGCCTGTTCGGGGAAGACGGCTTGTCGATGGTGGATCTGTGGGAGCCGGCACAGGGCGCACAGACCATTCTGCCGGATTACGGCAAGGGTGAGCAGCGCCTGCCTGTGTACAAGATGCCGCATCTGGAAGGCTGGGCCATCGCCGACGGTTATGCCTTTGTACCGGCCGTCGGTCGCCACGAAGTACTGGTGGCGGAGATGGAAGACTGGCGCATGGTGCAACGCATTCCGGTGCAGGGCCAGCCGGTGTTTGTGATGGCCAGTCCGGACAACCGCCAGATCTGGGTCAGCTTTGCCCACCCGAAGAACGATGTGGTGCAGGTGATTGATTCCCGCACCCGGGAAATCATTCGCACCCTGGAGCCGGGCAAGTCCGTGCTGCACATGGAATTCACCCCGCGTGGTGAGGAAGTATGGGTCTCTTCCCGGGACAGTGATCGGGTGACCGTCTATAACACCCGTACTCTTGAAGAGGTGGCTACCCTGCCGGCGCGGAAGCCATCCGGAATCTTCTTTACTAACCGGGCGCATCAGCTGGGTCTTTGAGATGAAACCAGCGATCGGCACCTGGCTGTTTCTGATGCTGGCCAGTAACGCAGGCGCGGCTCAGGAGTACGGTTCCGTGCGGGTTGAGGTGATGACGGAGGCGCGCTCAACCACGGTCGCCAGTTATCGGTTGCAGCGATATCTCGAGGCCCGGGACTGTGAGGCCGAGTTGCTGTTCAATCGGGCCGGCGACAGTGACCTGGTTTACCGTCCCGATGGTTCTGATAACCGGCGTGTGCTGGACGCCGTCAATGCCTTTGGCAACTACCCCGTTCCGGTCTGGGTAACCCGTAAAACGGCTGGGGTGCGGTCGCTGGAAGAACTGGACGGCCGGGATGTGTCTGTGGTCGCTGGAAGCGATCCGGTATCCGGTCGTCTGGCTTTGCGAGCTTTGGCCTCTGTGGGTGTAACCCCGAAACCGGGCCAGCGATACGAAGCGGGGGATTTCAACTCAGCCCTGGGTTTGTTGCTGCACAACAACACCCATGCGTCGGTCTCTGAACTTGGGCTGGTCACGCCGTTTCTGGAATCCCAGGGCTTGGCCATCACCTGGCAGGGCGAGCCGGTCCGTGGTGCTGGCTGGTATACCAACGCTAAAACAGACAGCGCGAATCCTGAATTGCAGCCGTGTCTGAAGGCATTGCTGCAGCTGAAGCGCAGCGACGATCGCCAGATATTCAATCTTTTTCCGGAATGGGTGCACGGCTTTGCCACGCCCGATTCCCAGCCATAAAAGGAAGCTGTTTATGACCTTCTACCAACCCGCCGGCAATGAAGTCGAACTGTTCACCGCCGCCGCCGAAAACGGTCTGCCGGTACTGATCAAAGGCCCCACCGGTTGTGGTAAAACCCGCTTCGTCCGTTACATGGCGGAGAAGCTTGGTCGACCGGTCTATACCGTGGCCTGCCACGATGACCTTACCGCCTCTGATCTGGTTGGCCGGCACCTGATCGGTCCGGACGGCACCTATTGGCAGGATGGCCCGCTGACCCGGGCGGTACGGGAAGGCGGAATCTGCTACCTTGATGAAGTAGTGGAAGCACGGAAAGACACCACCGTGGTGCTGCACCCGCTGGCGGACGACCGCCGGGAACTGCCCATCGAACGCACCGGCGAACTGCTGAAAGCCGCACCGGGCTTCATGCTGGTGGTGTCCTACAACCCGGGTTACCAGAGCCTGCTGAAAGGCATGAAGCCGAGTACCCGGCAGCGGTTTGTCTCCATGAGCTTCGATTACCCGACGCCGGATGTGGAGCAGACCATCGTTCAGGAAGAATCCGGCTGCGATGCCGACCTTGCGAAGCAGCTGGTGGGGCTGGCAACCTCGCTGCGCAAGCTCAAAGATCACGATCTGGAGGAAGCAGCCTCAACTCGGTTGCTGATCCACACCGCATACCTGATCGCATCCGGTATGCCCCACATCGAAGCCTGCCGGGCCGGAATGATTGAGCCGCTATCGGATGACGCGGTCACTGTTAACGCACTGATGGAGGTGGTGTATGCCGTATTCGGGCAGTCCGAAGACTGAACCGCCCGGGGCGATTGCCCCGGTTATCTGGTATTTGCTGAACCTGCTGGCGTTGCCGATTATCGGCTTCGTTGTGTTACTGACGATTGCCATGAAATCCGGTGATGCCCACGCGTTGCGGCGGGCTCATAGCAAGGCGGCGGTTTATATGTCGATTCTGGGGGCGGTGCTGATCAGTTCGGGGGTTGCTGTTTGCTGGCTCATCTACGGCAACACCGGATTGTTCTGGACTTACGCGATCGTCTGGGCAGTGGTGCTGCACACATCGTTTGTGCTGTGGGGCATGATTTCCCTGGCTCAAGCCATAGGAAACAAGCCGCCGACATTCCCGAAGAAGTTGCTTTAACCACTAGAGTTAGGGCGCCGTGGCGGGGGTAGGCCTTCCAAAAATGTGCGGAGCCATGGATGGCGGAGCAGAAGCGCCACATGGGTGAGACAAGTGAATTAGAAGCGAAGCTTCGCACGCAGACGAACGACAGCAATCTATGATTGCTGGCTGGACCCGCTTGCGGGTGCCGTAAGGAGCGGTTTTTGGAAGGCCTACCCCCGCCATGGTGCAAGCTCCAGCCTGGAAGGCTACCGTTGCGTCCGGCTCAGGTGTCAGCCGACCAGGTGAATTCCTGCCAGTACCGAGACAACGACAACAGCCCATCCTTGCGCCGCCATTCTCCAGCCCCAGGGGGCATGCTTCATTTCCATGAAGTGATCTACCAGCAGGACTGCTTTCACAATCACCAGTCCAAAAACCAGCCAAATGAGAACCGACATATCCGCGCCAGCCTGCATAGCCACAACAGGAGCCATGGTGCAGATCATCAAGGCCACATAAACCGCTAACATATCAGCCTCCTCAGGCCAGGACATAGAGCATCGGGAACAGCACCAGCCACACCAGGTCGACCATGTGCCAGTAGGAGGCGCCGGATTCCATGCCGTTCATGTCGTCGCCGTTGTAGTCGCCTTTTTTCACCTTTACCGCCAGCACGACGAGGATGATCTGGCCCAGCACCACGTGCATGAAGTGGAAGAACGTCAGGAAGAAATAAAACATGAAAAAAGTGTCGGTGCCCAGGTTGTAGCCGTTGGCGTAGAGGTCCGCGTATTCGTAGAGCTTGCCGAAGGTGTAAACAGACGACGCCGCGATAGCGGCCCAGAGCAGGGCGGTTGTGCCGGGTTTTCGGTTGCGCAGGCGATGAACGGACAGGGCGACCAGGTAGCTGGCGGTGATCAGGCCAACGGTGTTGATCAGTCCGGTCCAGGGGTGCAGGGCGTCCTTGCCGGCGGAGAAGGTGGCCGGGTCCATGCTTCGGGCCACGCCGTAGCCGATGAACAGGATGCCGAACACGGCCAGTTCCGCGAAGATGAAAAACCATACCGCGATATCACCGGGCAGATGCCGCCTGTGGGCGGCGTGAGCATCAGCCATTGCGTTCTCCGTTAACGGGTCAGGTTCATGTATAGCTTGGGTAGTTGACCGGGCAGCTGGGTCGGGTCTTTGATCACCACGAAGTTACTGCTGCCGAACACGTAGGGCAGGTATTCGTTGGCTTCTTCGTCGATGGTTACGCAGAACGGTGTCAGCCCGGCCTTGTGGGCCTCCTGTACGGCCATGCGGGTGTCTTCCACGCCATAGCGGCCTTCGTACAGGTCCAGGTCGTTGGGTTTGCCGTCGGTGAGCAGCAGCAGGATTTTCTGGTGCTCTGGCCGGGTCTGTAGCAGTTTTATGGACTGACGGATGGCGGCGCCCATACGGGTGTAGTAGCCCGGTTCCAGGGCCTGGATACGGCCTCTTGTGGTGTCGTTGTAAGGCTCGTCGAAACTCTTGATGTGGTGGAAGCGAATGTGGTCCCGCCGTCTGGAGGAGAAGGCAAACAGGGCAAACGGATCACGGCTGGCGGTGAGAGCTTCGCTCAGCAGTTGCAGGCCATCCCGGGCAATGTCGATCACCCGCTGGTGGTTATTGATGTAGGTATCGGTCGACAGCGAAATATCCGTAAGCACCAGGCAGGCGAGGTCCCGCTGGTTCTGCTTGCACTGGCGGAACAGCTTCTGATCCACTTCGCCAATGCCGCGTTTGTGCTGCACCATGCGTTCCAGGCATGCGTCCAGGTCCAGCTCTTCCCCTTCCAGCTGCCGGCGTTCCCACTGGCGCAGAGGTTTCAGCGCGCTGAACTGGCGGCGCAGGGTCCGGGCGGAGCGATTCAGGTGCGCTGGCAGCGGCGAGGGCGTGGCTTCTTTGCTGAGCAGTGGCTGCAGGCAGCAGAATTTTGCCCGGTAATCCTGGCGGCGCCAGTCCCATTCCGGCAGATGAATGCCCGGTCCCAGGTGCAGGTCGTCGTTTTCTTCCGAGGGCAGGTCCAGGTCGAACTTAATGGCGGAAGAGGCTTCGCGACGGTCCTGGGAGACGGAAATCATGTCCATGTCGTCGGCCACGGCGTCGGCGTCTTCTTCTTCGCTGTCATCGCCGGCGCGGTCGATGGGAATGAATTCAGACCAGGAAAACAGGCTTTCCAGCCGGAACAGCATCAGCCCCTGGTCTTTGTCGAAGGCATCCACCCGCTCGGCGCGGCGGCGTTTCCGTTTTTTGGCTAGGCCACCGGATTTCGACATGGTGTTGTCGTCGCCAATGATCTGGCCTTTGAGCTTGCCGCGGCCCAGCACCGGGTAGAGCCAGAGTACCACCGGCCAGGGGTCGGTGAGGGCTTCTGGCAGGTCGTCTACGCTGCCCGGGTGAATAAGAGCCTGGCGAATGGCGGACTCGCGCCTGGCTTCGTTGCCACGCAGGCTGTCTGGTTCAGGGCGCCATTGCAGCGTGTGTTTTACCAGCCGCTGATACATGGGCTCCAGGCCCGGCCAGCGGCTCAGCAGTTCCTGCACCATGGCCTGATTGCCCTGCAGCCAGCTGTGGTGGTGAATTTCGCCGAGCGACGCGAGGGCGGCCAGCCACAGGTACAGTTCCCGGTTCACCTTGCGGGACGGGAACAGGGCCAGTTTGTCTGGTAGGCGCAGGCTTTCTTCATCGCGCCAGGCCAGTTCGAATTTGCGGTGGGTGCCGGCCAGTTTCTGCAGGAACCGGCGGCGAATCTGGAAATGCCGGGGGTCAGCGGTGACCAGGCTCAGGGCCGGGTCTCCGCCCATGGCCCGGAACATGACGCCCAGCGTTCGTGCTTCGTCTTTCAGGTGCACGGCGTACTCGGGGAACTCGCCCATGGCCTGGCGGGTTACGTAGTCGTGCCATTTCAGTCCGACCCACTCTTCCATCTCGTGTCCTCGTCGTTCAGGCCCGTGAATGTCGCGGGGTGGATTCCACCTGGCGCACGGGAATCAGTACGGTCTGTTTGCCAGGTTCGCCGGGCTCCCAGGTCAGCAGGGAGCCTTCGGGGTTGTCTTTCTGTACTTCCCGGCAGGCGCTCACGCACTGCAGGCACTGGGTACAGCTGAATTTCGCCCGCTTATGGCTGCGGGTGGGCAGTCGCATGGGGCAGGCCTCGTCGCAGGCCTTGGTGCAATCCCGGCAGGCGGCAGCGCGCTTGGTGTCGAAAGTCACTACCCGGCCCTTGCCGTTGGTCATCCAGGCAATGCTTTGTACCAGTCCCACTGCGCAGCCGTATTTGCAGAAGAGGTGCCGGGCAAACAGGAAATCAAAGGTGAACATCGCGGTGGCTACCGCCAGGAAAATGCCCGGGTACAGGCCAATCTGGCCGGTCACCAGGTCGGTATACAGGGGCATGGGTGGCAGCAGGTATGAAAGTAGTGCCAGGGCCCAGGAAAAACCAATGAGCGCGCACGCCAGGGTCAGGCCGGCCCAGTGAATGGCCTTGCCGGTGCTGCCTTTTTTCAGGGCTTCCCAGAGGGTTGGGCGGCCGGTTATGCGGGTCATCAGGTCGTTGATGGCTTCCACCACGGAGAAATGCGGGCACAGCCAGCCGCAATACAGGCGGCCCCACCTGAAGGCAATCCACAGAACCAGAGGCACCAGCACCAGAATGGGCAATACAAACCAGAACAGGATCTGGCCAGCCACCTCGGCCGGGGTGCTCTGGGCGACCCAGTCCAGATTCAGGTTAAACGACAGGGGAAAGCCCAGCAGTATGAAGCGGGTTTCGGTCAGGTCGTAACGGAAAATATTGAGTACAGGCGCAAGCAAAAACAGCAGGAAGAAGGCGCTGCGGGTAATCAGGCGCTTCTGCTGGAGGGTGTCTTTCGGGTTGACGGTTTGCGCATGCACAGAGGTTGTCCAGGGTTTCGGGAATGTGCCGGGGCCCGAAGGCCCCGGCGATCAGGCTTTATCAGGCGTCTGCCGTGGCAGGGCCACGGACTTCCTCAGCCGGGCTGGCTTCGCCCTTGATGAAGAAGCTACCGAAGTACACCACCAGACCGGCCATGAAGAAGGCACCGGCGACAAATCGCATCCAGTAGAACAGGGCGATCTGATCCTGGCCTGCCATGAAGGACAGCGCTTCACCGCTTTCCGGAATGCGCTGCAGCCAAACCTGCAGTACGCCGGCACCGGTCAGGAACAGGGTGATGAACACCATGGAGATGGTCATCAGCCAGAAGCCCCACATTTCCACAACCTGCGCCGTGTTGCTGTTGCCGTAAGGACGGCCACGCATGATCGGCACTGCGTAGGAAATGATGGTCAGCACGATCATCACGTAGGCGCCGTAGAACGCCATGTGGCCGTGGGCCGCTGTAATCTGGCTACCGTGGGTGTAGTAGTTCACTGGGGCCAGGGTATGCAGGAAGCCCCACACGCCAGCACCCAGGAACGCCATCACGGTGGTACCCATGGCCCACAGCATGGCTGCTTTGTTCGGGTGGTTACGGCGGCGACGGTTGATCATGTTGAAGGCGAAGACCACCATCATGAAGAACGGCAGCGGTTCCAGTGCAGAGAACACAGAACCCAGCCACAGCCAGTACTCAGGCGGCCCGATCCAGAAGAAGTGGTGGCCGGTACCGATGATGCCGGTAATCAGCGCCATGGCGATGATCACGTACAGCCACTTCTCGATTACTTCGCGGTCTACACCGGTGAGCTTGATCAGAACATAGGCCAGAATGGCACCCATGATCAGTTCCCACACGCCTTCTACCCACAGGTGGACCACAAACCACCAGAAGTACTTGTCGGTGGCCAGGTTGCCGGGGTTGTAGAAGGAGAACAGCCACAATACGGCCAGGCCTACCAGGCCGGTGATCAGTACGATGTTGACCACGGTCTTGCGGCCTTTCAGGGCAGTCATGGAGATGTTGTACAGGAACGCCACCACAACCACAGCGATACCGATCTTGGTGATCGTCGGTTGCTCAAGGAACTCCCGGCCCATGGTGGGCAGCAACTTGTTCATGGTGACTTCTGCCAAGGTCGCGTAGTCCACAAACAGGTAGCCCAGGATGGTCAGCGTGCCGGCTACAGCGAACACCCAGAACAGAATCCACGCCAGCAGAGGGCTGTGCAATTCAGTTTGAGCTTCCTCCGGAACCATGTAGTAGGTTGCGCCCATAAAACCGAATAGCAGCCAGACAATCAGCAGGTTGGTATGAACCATCCGCGCAACGTTGAAGGGAATTTCCGGAAACAGGAAATCGCCCACAACGTATTGGAGACCCAGAATCAGGCCGAACACAATCTGGCCGGCAAACAGAATCAGGGCAAAGATGAAGTAGGGCATGGCGACCCTTTGAGATTCGTATTTCATGTCTGCTCCCTTACCCTTCGATGTTGGGTGGCCAACCGTTGTCGTCGATCTTGGATGTCCACTCCAGGAAGGCGGCCAGGTCTTCGATCTCGGAATCGCTCAGATTGAAGTTAGGCATCTGGCGCCGGCCCGGAATATTCGTGGGCATGGCGTTCATCCAGGCTTTCATGTAGGACTTGAAGACCTCGGTATCACCGCCGCCACGGCGGTCAAACACGTTGGCCAGTTCGGGGGCGAAGTAAGCGCCTTCGCCCATGATGGTATGACAACCGACACAGTTGTTCTCTTCCCACAGATGTTTGCCGCGCACCACCTGTTCGGTGAGCTCGTCGCGGTTATCCCGCTCGGGCATAGCACGTAGCTGAGTGTCAAAAGTCAGGGCCAGGAACAACAGGACGAAGAAGGCACTTCCCCCCAGATATATGTTCCTGGCCATGCTTTTGGTAAAGCGCTCGGCCATTGGTCTCTCTCCTTGGTTGTTTCAAATACCTGACTGCCCCACTAGGATATAAAGATGCATCCCTAATGCTATTGATGATTATCAAAGATGATTCCGGGTTTCTCTATTGCGCTGGGGAGTTACCTCTTGATGGGTAGGTGGTAGACTGCCCCGCTGGTTGTATTTTCACGGTTTTACGCCCGGAGAAATCATGTCTGCCGCCCTGGCCCTGCTGCTTAAACTTCTTCCGCTTTATGTCACCGTTGCACTGGGTTGGATTGCGGGGCGGTTCCTGGAAGCCAGTGGCCGACATATAGCCGGCATCATGCTCTACATCGTCACACCGTCAGTGGTGTTTTCCGGCGTAATGGCGGCGCCGCTGAGCCCTGAGGTGATCCTGCTCCCCTTCCTTGTTTTCGGAACGTCATCGGTACTGGGGCTGGTTCAGTTGAAGCTGGCCAAAAAGGCGCTGTCCGATGGCAGTGCGAACATAATTCCCCTGTGCGTAGGCTCGGGTAACACCGGTTACTTCGGGGTGCCAGTCGCATTGCTTTTGTTCGGGGAAGAGGGGCTGGGGCTTTATATTGTCTGTATGCTGGGTACGACGCTTTTTGAGAATTCCGTTGGCTTCTATCTTGCCGCAAGGGGCCGGTACAGCATCAAGGATGCACTGTGGCGGGTGCTTAAGCTGCCTTCGGTGTATGCCTTTCTGGCAGCGGTGGTCCTGAATCTGGCCGGGATAGGCATTCCGGATATTTTCGTGCCGCTGTTTGATAACCTGCGAGGTGCCTACAGCATTCTAGGTATGATGATTATCGGCATGGGCATTACAAGCTTCCGGGGGTTGGCCGGCAACCCTCGGTTCACGGCGCTGGCATTTTTCGGCAAGTTTGTGATCTGGCCATTGGTGGCTATTGTGTTCTGGTGGGTGGATTCAGCGCTTCTGGGAATCTACGAGCCGGCGGTGCATCAGGCCATTTTCCTGATTTCCATCACACCGATTGCCGCCAATACCGTGGTGATTGCGACTTTGCTGGAGGCCTCACCCAGGCAGGCAGCGGGTACTACGTTGCTCAGTACCTTGTTTGCCCTCGGTTTTATTCCAGTGATGATTGCTTTGGCGTTCGGCGCCGGATAAAGCCGGCTCCGGCAATCAGCAGTCCGGAAGCGAAACCCAGTGCATGGGCCTCCCAGATTACCGGCCCTCCAATCAGGGCCGTGGTCTCGGAACGGTCCAGTCCAAAGCCTTCCAATACAAGTTTCACGGACAGTGCTGAAAGCAGGGTGATGGAAAACCAGCGATCCGTTTTCAGCCCTGTCATCGCCAGAATTGCGGCCAGGCCGTGGATACAGCCGGAGAATCCTCGATAGCTGGCCAGGTCTGGCCGGAGCGACAATAGCCCCAGGGAGATCGCTGCGGCCATCAGCAGTGTGATCCAGAGTAACCTGTCGGCAGGCAAGAAGCGTGGGAACAGAAGAGCGAGAATGAGCACGCCTGCCAGATTCAACAGGAGATGGTTCACGTTCAGGTGAACCAGGTGACCTGTAAACAAGCGCCACCACTGGCCGGATGTGATTGTGTCCGGTTGCCACTGCAACAATTGCGGTGGAAGAAAAAATGAAAATACAAGCACCATGCATAACAAGAGTGCCGACCTGTTAACTACTCGAACCCTCATGCGGGACATGTCTCTCATAAATGCAGATTGTTACTGGTTCAGGCTGGTCTCGCCCTGCCAAGCCTATTAGTTTGCGCGAATTCCAATTGCCTTAACAGAAAAGGATTCGCCCGTGAGACGTTTGCTGTACCTTTTCCCGATACTGGTTCATGTCTGGCTGTTGTTGTTCTCAATTCATGCCAGCGCTTCGGAGTCACTGGATTTGTGGATAGATGGCCAGGACTACGAAGTTGAGCTGCAAGCCAACAATCGGCTGGTCTCAGCCCTGGGGGCGCACCAGGCACTCGCCTCGGGCCGCCACTTCCAGGGTAAGGTGGCGGTCGACCCGGACAGCTGGGTAAGGGTGTCTCGCCTGCAGAATGGCTGGGAAGGTATGGCCTACCTGTTTGGGCGTATGCATGTGATTGGTGGCCGGCAGGACAGTCAGCAGTTGGTCACGAAGAGCTTTGGGTTTGATGTCGCTCCCAGCTGCGGTGTTGACCATGTGCACAGCAGTGCCGTTATTGCTCCTGATCGTGTTCTTACGCCAATGATGGCGCAGGCGGTGTCTGCGACCTACGACAGCCTCTGCGACAGCCGGGTAGAAGGAGCCTGCCTGCTGCTGGAGCTGGAGGTGGTTTTCGATCTCGAATTCCAGCAACGTTTCCCCGATGATTTCCAGGACCGGGCCGTCAGTATTCTGAATCTGGTGGAAGGGTTCTATTTCGAGCAGTTCGGTATCGGCCTGGACACCCTGAGTCTTACTTTCCTGAAGACGAATACCTTCACTACATCCACTTCAGCGAACGATCTTTTGGATAACGTGCAGACGCAGGTGGCCGGCGGCAATCTTCCGTTTCAGCAGAATCGGCGCGCCTTGTTGCATCTGGTGAGCGGAAGGGATTTTGATGGAAGCACGGCCGGGCTGGCCTGGGTGGGCACTCTGTGTGATGGCAACGGTTACGGTACCGGCGTCACCAATGCGTTTGACTCCAACGTGCTGACCGCCGTCGTCGTTGCCCATGAGCTCGGTCATAATTTCGGTGCCAATCATGATGAGCAACAGAACAGCTGTTCGACCGGATTCATCATGAGCCCCTGGGCAAACCCGGATGCGACCCGGTTTTCGTCGTGTTCCGAAACCAACCTGATCAATACCATTAACCAGCAACCGGCGCTGGAACAGTGTTTCAATTTTCCGGCCGATACCATGCTCACGGCGGTAACCACAAATCCTGAGAGGATACCGGGACAAAGCCAGTTCCAGGCCTTTTTCGATATTGGCTATCAGAGCGCTTCCGAAAATGCAGACCGGCTGGAAGTGACGGGCGAACTGTCGGGCAAAGATACCCGGCTGGAGATGGTCACCGTTGACAGTGTGCCTTGCGAGATCTCATCCCGGTCCTATAGCTGTTCCGATCTTATCCCCGATGCTCAGGGACACCAGCTCGCGATTCAGGCATATTCAGGCACCGAAGCCAATCTGACCCTGAATCAACGGGTCTCCCTGATCAGCTTGAGTGGTGAAGTACTGGATTTGCAGCCGGCCAACAATACGCTGGAAAGCCGTTTTGAGGTGGCGCCCACCGCGGTTGCGGCACCTGGTGACCTGGTGGTGACACCGGAGGCCCGGAGCGCGTTTCTGCAATGGCAACCAAGCGAGACCACAGATGCTGGCTATGTTGTGCAACGAATGGCCCCTGGCGAGACCGCCTATTCCGACCTGTCTGTGACCTTGTCTGCGGGCACGAATCAGTACCGCGATGCGTCTTTGATCGCGACTGGTGAGTATGCGTATCGCGTGGTGGCCGTGCTGGAGGGCGTGCGTTCATTGCCCGGCAATTCAGCGAGCATAAGCTGGAACAACGCCCCTATTGCTCCCGAGGAGCTGACCACTGTGGCCGAGGCGGGCCGTGTGCTGCTGTCCTGGACCGAGAATGTTGGTCCTCAGACCGGATATCGGATTGAACGCCGCCGCACAGGAACTGAATATACCCCGTGGCAGTTGCTGGCAACGGCTCCTTTCGGTACCGAGAGCTATGTCGATGAGACACCGGTGGCGGGATATACCTACGAATACCGACTGGTTGCTATCAACGGTGGCCAGTTTGCCAGCAGTGAGACGGTTCCGGCAATCATGCCGGAGCTCGAGGAAGCCTCGACCGACGAAGACCAGGGTGGCGGTTCATCCGGTGGCGGTGGCAGCCTGGGCGCGGGGTGGTTGCTGGTTGCTCTGACGGCCGTGATCGTCAGAAGGAGGCGGTGGTGGAACGTCAGATAACCTGCATAGGCCTGGTGCTGGTGTCATTGCTGGCGGCGGGTTGTGCCGGCGCCGGCAAAGACAATACCCCGGTGCTGGATTTTCAACAGGCTCAGGCCGTTTGGCAAGCCCATGGTATCGACAGTTACGAGGTTACGGTGTGGCAAACCTGTTTCTGCCCGCCCGACCTGCTCCAGCCCATGCGAGTTACTGTGCGCGAGGGAACGGTGATCGATGTTGAAGGTTTGGAACAGCCGATCAACCATCCGGATATTCTGGACCCCAGGCGCCTGACCATTGATGGTTTGTTGGGTGTTATTGATAAAGCCCGGCACAGTGCAGAAACCCTGGTCGCTGAGTACGATCAACGCTATGGGTTCCCGGTACGGCTGGAAGTGGACGGTAGCCCATTCATCGCAGACGATGAATTCTCCTACCGTCTATCGGATTTCCAGCCTTTCTGAGGGACTCAGGTCTCGCTGACCTGCAATTGTGCGTCACGCTTCGCGTCGTTGATATCGGCGCGGGCATGGCGAACCACGCTAACTCCGGCGGTGACGGCCAGCGTACCCATGATGGCTGCGACGATCAGATCTGGCCAGGCACTGCCGGTGCCGAACACGCCCAGTGCGGCGGCCATAACGGCCATATTGCCGATAGCGTCGTTGCGGCTGCAAAGCCAGACCGAGCGCATGTCTGAGTCACCGTCCCGGAACCGGAACAGCATCACGGCAACAAAGACATTGGCGGCAAGCGCCAGCAGCCCCACCATGCCCATGGTCAGTGGCTCGGGCGTGATGCCGCTTTGCAGTACCCAGACGGCCCGGCCCCAGACCACCAGTCCGAACACGGCCATGGTCAGACCTTTTACCATCGCCGCCCGCCCGCGCCAGAGCATCCCCATTCCCAGAACGCTCAGAGAAAGCAGATAGTTGGCGCTGTCGCCAAAGAAATCGATGGCATCGGCCATCAGGGAAACGGACCCGGATTGCAGGCTGGCGAAGCCTTCCACCAGAAACATCACCAGATTCACCCACAGCGCCAGCCAAAGCGCTTTTCGGAACCCCGGAGCGGGAGTTTTGGGTTCAGGTGCAGAACAGGAACACGCCATAGAGACCTCCAATGTTTAAGTGTCTCCATTAAAAACCCTGTAGTTGCTACAGGGTCAACACCTACTAATCATGATGGCCTGATCCATGAGTGCCTGGTACATGGTTATCCGATGCGGTGGGTTCCGGGAGGGTGGCCAATTCGTCGCTGAGCCCGCCCAGAATCCCACATTCCCGGATGGTCCGCGGGTCTGAACAGGCGTTCTGTAGGTTGACCAGCATCTGTTCCAGGCTTTTCAGTTCGTTGAGCCTGGCCCGCACATGTGACAGGTGTCGAGCCAGCAGAGCATTGACGTCTGAGCAATCGGCAGTGGGTTTTTCAGCCAGCCGGATGAGTTCACGAATCTCGTCCTGAGCCATGTCCAGATTGCGGCACCGCCGGATGAACAGCAGGCGGTCGAGGTGCTCCTGGCGATAGTAGCGGTATCCGTTTTCGGCGCGCTCTGGTTTGGCCATCAGCCCTATTTTTTCATAATAACGGATGGTTTCCACCGGGACACCGGCCTGCCGGGACAGTTCTCCGATTTTCATGGTGTATTCCCTTTAATGCCTGACATCGGTCAAATCTCAGCCCGAAGACGAAACAGTCACTATGGTACAGTGGCGCAGTGGTTTCATGGAATGAGGAGACGACTGTGCTGGAGCGGCTGCAACACCGGCTGGGCTTGCAGACAATACCTGGAGTGTTCTTTACCTCGGCCGGAATAGCCGCGCTCTTCGTGGTGCTGGCAATTCCCTTTGACCAGGCTGTGGCAAGCAGCTTCGGGCAGTTGACCGGTTGGGTGGCTCGTAACCTGGGCTGGTTTTACATCCTGGCGGTGTCTTCGCTCCTGATCTTTCTTCTTGGCCTGGCGGTCAGTCGCTATGGCAGTATTCGCCTTGGAGCAGATGACAGTCGGCCGGACTATTCGAATCTCACCTGGTTTACCATGCTGTTTGCTGCCGGCATTGGCACTATCCTCATGTTCTGGGGTGTGGCAGAGCCGGTGTCCCACTTTGCCAATCCGCCATTCGATGGTGTGAAGGGCGGCACGGAACAGGCCGCTACCGATGCCATGACCATCGCCCTCTATCACTTCGGCCTTCACACCTGGACCATCTTTGCCATGCCGGGGCTGGCCATTGGTTATTTTGCCTATCGCCACAACCTGCCCATGCGCATCAGCAGCCTGTTCTACCCGATTCTCGGTGAACGCATCTTTGGCCCATGGGGCTGGGCGGTGGACGTTATCGCGGTGTTGGGCACGCTGTTCGGGGTGGCGACGTCGCTCGGGCTGGGCACGTTGCAGCTGAACAGTGGACTGAATTACCTGTTCGGTGTTCCTTCCGCGGGCTGGGTTCAGGTTCTGCTGATTACGGTTATTGCCAGCATTGCAGCGACCTCGGTAGCGCTAGGTCTGGACAAAGGGGTGCGGCGGCTGTCCCAGGTGAATATTCTGCTGGCGATTGTGTTGCTGCTGTTTGTATTTGCTCTGGGCCCTACCGTGTTTATTGCCGAAGGTATGGTTCAGAGCGTGGGTGATTATTTTGATGCCTTGCCCTGGCTGGCGTTCTGGACAGAAACCTTTCGCGAGTCGGACTGGCAACGCAACTGGACGTTGTTCTACTGGGCCTGGACGATTTCCTGGGCGCCCTATGTGGGTATTTTCATTGCCCGGATTTCCCGAGGGCGAACCATTCGGGAGTTCGTAGCCGGCGTACTGTTTGCGCCAACCGCGTTTACGCTGGTGTGGTTCGGCATCTTTGGTCTCTCTGCCATCAACGTTGAGATGAATGGCCTGGTGGCACTGGCGGATCAGGTGCAGAGGGATCCGTCGGTGGCCATCTTTGCATTTCTTGATGTTTTTCCGCTGGCGGAGGCGGCTTCTGCTCTGAGTGTGGTCATTATTGTCATTTTCTTTACCACGTCATCGGACTCCGCCTCCCTGGTGATTGATATGCTGACACGCAGGGACGACCAGCCTTCGCTGATTCGCCAACGGATTTTCTGGGCGGCGGCCCAAGGGGTAATTGCGGCCACTCTGTTGCTTGCCGGCGGGCTGGATGCTCTGCAGAACGTGATCACTTCACTTGGTTTACCGTTCTGTATTCTGCTGGTTTTTATGGCGGTGTCCCTCTATCGCGCCCTGCACGCCGATTATCGCGGCTACAGTGTGGATGAGCTGGTGCGAGGCCGCGCCTTCCCGGAAGTGGAAGCCGATTCCGAACCCAAACAGGAGAAAGACTATGTACCGGAAGCTGCTGATCGCGATTGATCCGAAAGACGACGGGGAGGGCAAGCGTGCACTGGAAGTGGCCCTGGATCTTCTGGAGGAGGGTGGCGAGTTGCACCTGGCCAGTGTCTTCAACCCTGGTGGCAGCGGTTTCTTTCCCCATGTAACCGAAGAAGCTCCGGAAGATAAAGAAGACGAGGTGCGGCACCACCTGGACTTGCTGGCCCGGAAATACCTGCCCCTGAACCGGGATGCGATTCTGCACGTGGTGGCCGGCTCGGCCGGTGAGAAACTGGTGGCACTGGCCGGACAGCTGTGTGCAGACCTGATGATTCTGGTCTCCCGGGGCGGTGGCAGCCACTGGCCGTTGCGCAAGGCAACGGTGGAGTATGTCTCGGTCAATGCCCCTTCTCCGGTGCTGGTACTTCCCAGTATGGAGAAAAACGAGAGCGACGGACCTGTAGAGAGCGAGTAAGGTCCTTGTCCATTGGGATCAAAAAAGAGGGAGCTGTGATGCCGGTTCAGAGTCATGGCTGCCAGTCCTGGGCCGGTTCTGTGTCGGCCCCTTCCGACTGCCATGACGGTTAAGAACCCGGTCCGTCTCTGTCTGGCTCACTTGCCGCTTCCTGAACTCTCCGACCGCCTTGCGAGCCACCCGTGCTGCCTGCTCATGATCACAGACTGGTGAAATATAGGTATTGCCGCCAAAGCGCTGCTTCTGGGCCGGCGTCATCAGCCATGGGGTGTGGATCATCTCCGCCGGGACGCCGGCCAGCTCCGGTATCCAGCGGCGGATGAACTCACCTTCCGGATCCAGTTTCTGGCTTTGCAACACCGGGTTGTATATGCGCAGGGCGTTGATGCCGGTGAGCCCTGATTGCATCTGGGCCTGGGGATAGTGAATGCCGGGCTCGAAATCGGTAAACAGTCGAGCCAGGTGCAGTGCCGGGTCCCGCCAGTGAAGCCATAGCTGATAACTGGCCACCGCCATCAGCATGGCCCGCATGCGGAAGTTGATCCAACCGGTGTGCTCCAGGCTGCGCATGCAGGCATCCACCAGTGGCCAGCCGGTCTGGCCCTCCTGCCAGCGATGCAGTCGCTCGCTGTTGTTTGGTCCGGTTTTCAGGTGCTCCAGTTCCCGATGCATGGCACGGAATTCCAGTTCCGGTTCATCCTCCAGCTTCTGGATAAAGTGGCAATGCCAGTGCAGCCTTGAGCGAAAGCTGGTGAGGCTTTTCTTCTTGCGGGGCAGCGTGTTGCGGTGGTCTCCGGTCTCTTTTGACTGCTGATAGACATCGCGCAGGCTGATGGTGCCCCAGGCCAGGTGAGGGCTGAGCCGTGAGCAGGCGCGAGGTGCGGTAAGCGGTGAGGACATGTTGTACTGATAACCCACGCACCGCCGTTCCAGAAACGAATCCAGCAGGGCAATGGCCCGTTCGCTGCCGCCGGCCTGACGATCCGGGCACGGGCCACCGTTAAGCTGGGCGGGTGCGGGTAAGCTCTGCGGCCAGCCGGAGGTATCCGGCGAACGAATCCCTTCGGGTGCAGGCAGGCGTGTGCTTTTGATGATCCGGTTCCAGTGCTGGTCCCAGTCGTCTCGGTTGACCAGTCGCCGAACGACACCAAAGCCCTGCCATTCGCGGAATTCAATCTGCTGGCTGTGGCACCAGGCAATCACCGCTTTATCCCGCTGAAAAGTCCAGTCGCCGCCGGTTTCCTGGTGGCAGAACACCTGTGTGATGCCGTACTGCTGTTTCAGGTCATCCAGGGTCTTGAGGACATCCCCGTGAGCAATCAACAGGTCACTGCCCAAGCGTTTTAACTGCTTGCGCAAGGATTCGAGAGACTCTGCAACGAACTGCCACTGCCGGCGGGAGGTGTCCGGTTGCTGCCAGTATTCCGGCTCCACCACGTACAAGGGCACCACCGGCTGCCCCAATTGCACAGCGGCGTAAAGCGGACCGTGATCCACCACCCGTAAATCCCGTTTAAACCAGACCACGACTGCCATCAGTGCGGCCCCCGATTGCGCCGGCAACGTTCACTGCAGTATTTCACCTGGTCCCAGTCCTTTGCCCACTTCTTGCGCCAGGTGAAAGGGCGGTTGCAGGCAGGGCAGATTTTCGCGGGCAGATGTGGTTTCCTATGCATATAGTCGCAGCGGTGTCAGAGTGATGTGAAGTGCATCCGCACAATCATACGCTATGCCTTCCCTGGCAGACTCCCATGACTGACCATCAATGTGCTACTTGTTGACTACTCCATCACAAGGGTTGGTAATCCGTCCAGTTGGCTATCCGTCGCGTCCGCAAGGGCCGAAATTCGCTGAATAATACAAGAGGCAATTTCGCTATAGGCCGCTGCCAGGGTCCCTTCCGGATCGGTAACCATGATCGGCTGGCCCGAATCAGAGGCAGTGCGGATCCGGATATCCAGGGGTAGTTCCCCGAGTAGATCGGTTCCTGCTTCCTCGGACATTCTTTTAGCCCCTCCCGCGCCGAAAATATGTTCCTCATGGCCGCACTCTGAACAGATGTGGGTGCTCATGTTTTCGATAATGCCAAGTACGGGAACGTTCACTTTCTCGAACATGCTGAGCCCTTTTCGGGCATCCAGCAGGGCAATGTCCTGGGGCGTGGTGACAATTACCGCACCGGAGACCGGAAGGCGCTGGGCCATGGTCAGGTGGATGTCACCGGTGCCTGGTGGCAGATCCACGATCAGGTAGTCCAGGTTGTCCCAGCGGGTTTCATAGACCAGTCGGGTCAGGGCCTGGGTAATCATCGGGCCACGCCAGATAATGGGCGATTCCTCATCCACCAGAAAACCAATGGACATGGTCTGGATGCCATGGCCGATCATCGGTTCCAGGTTCTTGCCGTCGGGGCTGTCGGGCATGCCCTTCAGGCCCAGCATTCGGGGCTGGCTGGGGCCATACAGATCGGCGTCCAGAACGCCAACCCGGGCCCCACTGTTGGCCAGTGCCAGCGCGAGGTTGGTGGTGGTGGTGGATTTGCCGACGCCGCCCTTGCCGGAGGCTACCGCGATCAGGTGTTTTACGCCGGGCACGGCTTTATGCTCGGGGCCAGAGCGGGCCTGTGGATGAGAGGGCAAATAGGAAACGGGATGGGTCATGATGATAGCTCCGGTTACTGTTCCACGAAGGCGCGTTCAATCACATAGTCGCCCCGCTCGCCCTGATGGGGTGACGCGGTAAAACCCAGATTGTCGAGCATGGCGGTAAGGTCTTTGAGCATGGCCGGGCTGCCGCAGAGCATGGCCCGGTCCGTTTCCGGGTTCAGCGGCGGCAGGCCGATGTCTTTGGTCAGTTGGCCGGTCTCAATCAACGTGGTGATGCGGCCCTGGTTTCGGAACGGTTCCCGGGTAACGGTGGGGTAGTAGACCAGCTTGTCGCCGATGATCTCCGCCAGAAATTCGTGGCCAGGCAGTTCGCTGGTCAGGTAGTCGTGATACGCCAGTTCGCTGACTTCACGCACGCAATGCACCAACACAACCTTTTCAAACAGCTCATAGGTTTCCGGATCGCGGATGATGCTCATGAAAGGAGCCAGCCCGGTGCCGGTGCCAAAGAGATAAAGGTTCTTGCCCGGGTTCAGATCGTGCATGACCAGTGTGCCGACCGGTTTTCGGCTGACGAACAGCGAGTCACCTTCCTTGAGGTGCTGCAGGCGGGAGGTCAGCGGGCCGTCCTGAACCTTGATGCTGAGAAATTCCAGGTACTCCTCGTGGTTGGCGCTGACAATGCTGTAGGCCCGCAGCAGGGGCTTGCCATCGACCGGCAAGCCGATCATCACGAAGTGACCGTTCTCAAAGCGCAGGCTTTGATCTCGGGTGGTGCGGAAACTGAACAGGGTATCGTTCCAGTGATGAACGCTGATGACGCTTTCGGTTCCAAGTGCAGCCATGGGGTAGTCCTCCGTATTGGCCTGGTGTTCAACAGTTCACAGTGAATAGATGGCCATGGATGCCATGGCCGTAATAACCAGTAGAATGGTGAGCAATGTGAGCAGGGCAAAAGGACGCCAGCCCTGGGCGAAAAGTGAAGGCAGACTGGTGCGCATACCGAGAGCCGCCATGACCACCAGCAGGCAGGCCTGTGAGGTGCTGGCCAACGCCTGCCGCAACTCCTCGGGTAACCAGCCCAGGCTGTTCATGCCGAAAAGGGTGACAAAACCGAGCAGAAACCAGGGGTGTTCAGCCTTTCCGGTGGAATGGCGGTTCAGCAGCGCGCCCAGCAATATCACCAGCGGGGCCAGCAGCGCCACTCGCAACAGCTTGGTCAGGGTGGCGATGTCACCGGCGGTGTCGGAAACCAGATACCCGGCGCCGGCCGCTTGTGCCACATCGTGAATGCTGGCGCCAAGCAACAGACCGGTTTGCGGGTCGCTGTAGCCCAGCAGGGCAAACAGGGGTGGCAGCGCCAGCATGCTCAGGGTACCGAGTGCGGTGACACCCACTACCACGCCCAGCAGACGCCGATCTTCCAGTTTGCCCTGGGGTATCACGGCAGCAACGGCGACTGCAGCCGAGACGCCGCAGATGGCCACGGCGACGCCTGCCACCAGGCTTTGTAAACTCGGCAATCCCAGCCAGTGCCCCAGTAACAAGGCAGAGCCAATGGTGATGGGCACGCAGGTGAGCACCACCAGCAACGGTAAGCTGCCAACCGTCATCAGTTGTTCGACGCCGATTCGTGCTCCGAGCAAGGCGATGCCAATACGCAGCACCTGGCGGCTACAAAACTCTACGCCCGGTTTCAGGCGGCTATCCGTCGCCTGATTGGCAAAACCGAAACCCAGCAACAACACCAGCACCAGGGCTGGGGCGCCATAATGATTGGCCAGAAAGCTGCCGGCCAGCGCCAACACTACGCACAGGGCGGTGCCGGGGTAGCGTAGCCGTGCCGTTGCCCACCAGTGGGTGTCGAGGGCGCGGAGTGTCTGGTTCATGACACTCGCTCACTCAGTTCGCGCAGGAAGGCCCAGGGATAAAGCCCCCGGTAATGGCCATCACTAAAGAAAAACTGCAAGCCACTGACGCCGGACAACTCCACTCGCTCTACTTTCACGTCGGCATCAATCAGGCTGAGCTGGCCGGAGCGCTTGGCCTGGGTGCAATGAGAGCAGGCGCAGGACTTGCGCAGAATCAGGCAGCTGAGCCGGGAGGTCAGGCCGTCCGGCCAGCTCAGTTCCAGCTCGTTGAGCTTTCGTTTCAGGCGTACTTCCCTTGGGGGCTCGATCAGGATTTGGTTAGCCATGACGGACTCCATCACTCAGGGATGAGATCACCAGCTCCGGTGTTTCAGGCATTGGGATGTGGCGATCGGGCAGCTCCATCGGGCGGGTGCTGCCGAGGGCGGCGGCAGATATCACCACCGATCCCAGCAACAGCGCCCGAAGGCAACTCGTTATGACAAGTTGAGGCATGACTCAGCGCTCCAGGTACTGCATTTTGTCTGGCTGATCGACCCAGGTTTCTGCCTCTGGCAGGGGGGAAGAGGTCGCGTCGATCACCGGCCAGACCTGGGACAGCTCCGCGTTCAGCTGGAGGAAGTGATGTTGATCTTCCGGCAGATCCTTCTCGTCATAGATGGCATCGGCGGGGCACTCGGCGACACAAAGGCTGCAGTCGATACAGGTTTCCGGGTTGATCACCAGAAAGTTGGGGCCTTCGTGGAAGCAATCCGTGGGGCAGACATCAACGCAATCGGTGTACTTGCAGCGGATGCAATTCTCGGTGACAACAAAGGTCATGGCAGTCTCCTTTCGATTCTTCGGCAACGGCGGCCAGCCCGATGAAACCGGGCTGGCGAATGGCTCAGGCTGCGGTGTCCAGTTTCGAGATAGCCCAGCGGGCCAGTTTGCGAACGTCCGGGTCCGGATCATCGAGGGCGGTTACCACATAGGGCCTGCCATCGTTGTGGGCGATGGTGCCAAGCGCGCCGATGGCTGCTTTGCGAAGGTTGCTCATGGCATCCTTCGAGCACTCGCCCAGCACCGGAATGGCCTCCACCACGCCCAACGTGCCAAGGGCGTCCACTGCTTTTTCACGGACCTGCCATAGTTCATCCCTGGTGGCGTCCATCAGGGCGGCTGCGGCCGCCTGATGGTTCAGCTTGCCAATGCTGATGGCTGCCTCGCAGCGCACCTGCCAGTGGTCGTCTTTCAACAGGCTGACCAGTGCCTGCCCAACCTGCTGAGGGCTGGCATAGACCAGAGCGCCGGTGGCGGACCGTCGAACGTCCGGGTCGACATCGTGCTGGGCGGCTTCCACCAGGGCTGGCAGGTTTTCGGGTTGCTTCAGCCAGCCCAGCACGCCGACGGCTTCGCGGCGCACTTGTGCGCTGGCGTCGCCAAGACGTTTCAGTGCCGGGCGCTGGGCGCTGGCGTTGCGTAGAGGTTTGAGAGCTCGCAGAATGCCGGACACTACAAAACTGTCGCTGCTGGTCTCCAGTGCTTCCAGCAGGGGCTCGGCAGCGGCCGGGTCTTTCAGGTCGGCCAGTGCATGGGCGGCGCTGTTGCGTACCACTTCATCACTATCGCTGAGGGCGGCAATCAGGGCGTCGGCCATATCGGTAGCCTCAAACTCATCAACGACTTTTGCGGCTTCCTGGCGGACGTTGGTGTCCGGGTCTTGCAGGGCCAGTATTACTAGTTCAACCGCTTCCGGTTCACCGGAATCCACCAGGTCCATGACCGCGACCCGGCGAATGCCCGGATCATCAGAAGTGAGCTTTACCGCAATGGCCTGTAGTTCGGGATCGTCGTATGTTTTCATGGCTTACCTCAGCGCAGCAGGTAGGGAATGTTGACGGTGACGGCGTCAGTCGGGCAGTCCGCCTCACAGGGCATGCAGTACCAGCACTCGTCATATTTCATGTGGGCTTTGCCGGTTTCCTCGTTGATCCAGAGCACGTCCAGCGGGCACACGTCGATGCACACGGTGCAGCCCTTGTCGGCAATGCATTTGTCCTCGTCGACAATGACGGGAACGCTAGAGTGGTGATTGGCGATAGGCATTTTGGTGTTCCTCTTTCGTCACGAAATCAGTGTTGTGCGCTCAGGCCATCCCGAGCGCACCGTGGTGTCACTCGTTGGCCGCTTTCTGAACCCGCATCTTGCGGTAGGCGTCTTTCTCTTCGCCAAGCGACACCAGATAGTCCGCTACCGGTCGTTTGCCGTGGGCCATCTGGCCGTTTTCGTCCTTGAACAGGCGGCTGTGGTAGAACCATTCACTGTCGTCCTGGTCCGGGTAGTCAACGCGGTAGTGGTAGAGGCCCCAGCGGGATTCGGTGCGGTACAGAGAGGCCCGGGCCGCCATTTCCGCGCAGTCGATGATGGACTGCACTTCCATGGCCCTGAGCAGTTCGTGGGGGTCTCGGGCACACAGCAGGGGTACGTCTTCCCGCACTGCCAGAATGCGCTCCAGCCCGATCTCCATTTTCTTGGTGACTTTTGGCGGCTGCAGATAGTCGTTCACCAGGCGGCGCACCTTGTATTCCATCTGCTCCGGGGGAATGCCGTCGGCCCGCTTCATCGGTGCCTGGATGCGTTCCAGTTCGTTGATAATGAACCCTTCGTCGAGCTGGGGTTCGTTGCGTGACTTGGCGAATGCCACGGCGCTTTCGCCACAGATCTGGCCATACACAAAGGCGCCCAGCATGTAGTTGTGGGCCACGCTGGCCATGTCACCGGCACAGTAGAGCCCAGGCACGGTGGTGGCGCCGGTTTCATCGGTCCACACGCCAGAAGCCGAATGGCCGGAGCAGAAGCCGATCTCCGAGATGTGCATCTCCACCATGCGCTCCCGGTAGTTCACCTCCCGGCCTTCATGGAAGCGGCCGCGGGTGGGGCGCTCGTTGGTGTGCAGCACGGTTTCGATTTCCTGGATGGTTTCTTCCGCCAGGTGGTCCAGTTTGAGGAATACCGGGCCGGTGCCGGATTCCAGTTCCTTGAAGAACTCCAGCATCATCTGGCCGGACCAGTAATCGCACTCGATAAAGCGCTCGCCATAGGCGTTGGCGGTAAAGCCCCCGAGCGGGCCGGTCACGTACGCACACGCCGGGCCGTTGTAATCCTTGAGCAGCGGGTTCACCTGGAAGCATTCCAGGTTCGCCAGATCGGCGCCTGCGTGGTAGGCCATGGCGTGGCCGTCACCGTTGTTGGCGGGATTCTCATAGGTACCGAACAGATAGCCGGAGGTTGGCAGCCCGATGCGGCCAGCGGCGCCGGTGGCCATGATCACGGCCTTGGCTCGGATGATGATGGGCTCGGCAGTGCGGGTGTTGACCCCAATCATGCCGGCGATGTTGCCGTCCGGGTCTTTCAGCAGGCGGGTGGCGGTGTAGCGGTTTTCAATCTCCACCCGGTTGCGGCGAAGGCGGCGATAGAGAATCTTTTTGACGTTGTGGCCTTCTGGCATGGGCAGCACGTAGGTGCCCAGGTGGTGGACCTTCTTCATGTCGTAATCGCCGGTTTCATCCTTCTGGAAATGCACGCCCCAGGAGTCCAGCTTTTCGATCATCGGAAATGAGCGGGTGGCGTACGCCATCAGCGCCGGCTGATGCACGATGCCATCATTGGCAATGGTGATTTCCTTGACGTACTGCTCAGGGGTGGCGTGGCCTGGCACAACCGCGTTGTTGAGCCCGTCCATGCCCATGGAAATCGCGCCGGAGCGCTTTACGTTGGCCTTTTCCAGCAACATTACTTTCAGGTTCGGGTCCTGCTCTTTCGCCGTGACTGCAGCCATGGGGCCGGCGGTACCGCCGCCAATCACAAGAACGTCGGTGTCGATCACAGGGATGTCGTTAATCTTCATGGTGCGCTCCTATTTCCGGTCAATCCGGAACTGGTATTTGAATGAATCGCCGCGGTAGCAGAGATATTCGAAATCGATGGGACGGCCGTCCCGGTTATGGGTCAGGCGTTCAACCCGCAGAATGGCTTCTCCGGTTTTGAGGTTGAGGAATTGCTGGGCTTCGTCGTCGGCCATAATGGCGTCCAGGCTGATGTCTGCGCCGCCCAGGGGGATGCCGAACAGGTTTTCCAGCATGGGGAAGATGTCGCCGGAAAGGTCCAGGCCGAACATGCGCCGGCCGATGTCCATGGGGAAATAACTGTTCTCGATGCACACCGGAGAGCGGTTGAGGTATCTCACCCGCTTCACCTCGATGGTGTCTTCCCCGGGCTGAAGGTCCAGCGCTGCCACCACGGCTTTTGGCGCCTTCAGCTGCTGAATGCTGAGCACCCGTGCGGAGGCCTCGTAGCCCTGAGCCGCCATGGCTTCGCCAAAGCCCTCAAGGCGTTGCACGTTCTGAACCGCTTTGGGCTTGCTCACGAAGGTGCCCTTGCCCTGGGCACTGAACACCAGGCCCTCGTTGTGCAAGTCCCGAAGCGCCTGTCGGATGGTGATCCGGCTCACGCCGAAGACGCCCATCATTTCGTTCTCTGACGGCAGCCGCTCGTGCACCTGGTAGGTGCCATCGAGGATGTCGCGCCGCAGGCGGTCCCGGATCTGAACATACAGCGGCAGTGGTGAATGCTCGGCCATTGGATGTATCCCCTGGTTCATCGCTCATCCTCCTGGTTGTTATGACAGGTCATGGCGAGTTCGGGTGAAGTTGGGCTCGCGTTGCTCATGGCGTCACCCGGCCTTGTTCTGCTGCTGGAACGTATTCAGGGTTTCCTGGCGAATCAGGTCCAGACACTGGCGCTTCAGCGCCATGAACTCCGGGCTGGTCAGCAAGGACTGTTCGCGGGGGCGGGGCAGTTTCACGTCAATGTCTGCAATGATCCGGCCGGGGCTGGCACTCATCACCACAATCCGGTCAGACAGGAACACCGCTTCATCGATGTCGTGGGTGACGAACACCACGGTGTTGCGAAACTCGCTCCAGATCTCCAGCAGGTTTTCCTGCATCATCACGCGTGTCTGGGCGTCGAGGGCTCCGAACGGCTCGTCCATCAGCAAGACGCTGGGGTAGTTGGCCAGCGCCCTGGCGATCCCCACCCGCTGCTGCATGCCGCCAGAAAGCGTGTTGGGATAGGCGTTCTCGAAGGCGGCCAGTCCTACCAGGGAGAGGAAGGTTCGCGCCACGCTATTGGCTTCGTTCTGGCCCACGCCGGCCATCAAGGGGCCAAACGCAACGTTCTCTTTCACTGTTTTCCAGGGGAACAGGGAGTGCTGCTGGAACACCATGCCACGGTCTGGCCCCGGCTCTGTCACCAGAGCGCCATCGATCGTCACTTCTCCGCTAGTGGGAGGCACGAAGCCGGCAATGCTGTTCATCAAGGTGGATTTGCCACAGCCGGATGGGCCCAGCAGGCAGATGAACTCGCCGGGGCGTACCGTCAGGTTGGCGTTTTTCACGGCTGCGTGTGGACCGGTTGTGGTTTCGAACACAATGTCCACGTCACGAACCGAGATGTGCCCACGCTCAGCACCGGGCTTGGCGGCTTTGGCGCGTAGTCGGCTGTGGTCGAGCACGGTCAGGCGGTTATCGTTCACTGGTGTTTCGCTCATGACCGACCTCCTTTGGCCTGCCACTTGAGTAACGGGCTGCAGCCTTTGCGAACCAGCAGGGTACAAAGGGTGCCAAGGCCGCCGATGGTGAGCATGCCAATAATGATTTGCGGGTACTGAATCAGGGTGTAGGAATTCCAGGTGTAGTAGCCGATGCCGTACTGGCCGCTGATGATTTCGCCGGCCAGCAGCGAGAACCAGGCGACGCCCATGCCAATGGCAAGACCGGCGACGATGGATGGCATGGCGCCAGGCAGAACCACATGCCACAGGATGGCGGTGCGGCTTGCGCCCAGGCTTCGTGCTGCACGAACCAGAAGGCCGTTGGTTTGCTCAACACCGTGGACGGTATTGAGGATGACCGGGAAAAGAGCGCCCAGAAAGGTAATGAACACGATGCTGGACTGCTCTGTTGGCAGCATCAGAATCGCCAGCGGAATCCAAGCCACGGCAGGGATCGGGCGCAGAAGCTCGATGTAGGGCAGGATGATGTCCTCTGCCCAGCGCGAACGCCCCATGGCGATGCCAATGACGACGCCCAGCACCACGGCCATAACATAAGCGATGGCCACCCGTTCCAGGCTGTGCAATATGTGCAGGTAAAACTCCTCGCCGGCCAGTTCGGCACCGAGGGCTGCACCAACCACCGAGGGTGCGGGGATGTTCTCGAAGTTGATGTAAAAATGAAAGCCGTTGCCAGACGCCGTTTCCCAGAGCAGAACAGCGACGACCAGGGCCATGATTCGCACAAGGTATCGCGGGCCTGATCGCTTCAGCCAGATCATCATTGGTGTAGGGGCCGCTAAATGGCTTTCTTTCGGTAATTCGGGTGTTGACGTTGGCGGTGTCGACACTGTCAGTGTTTCTTTCTGGGCGTCGCGGTCATAAGGTTCTGCGGGTGCATCCGCCAGGGCCTCATCCGTTAGTATCGCCGCGTTACTGTTGCTATCCATTGTCGTTACTCCTCGGATCGATGCTGAGCGGGCAGCGCCATTGCCGCCCGCTCAGAGGCGGATCAGTAAGCCATGGCCAGGGTGCTCTCCGGCGTTACCGGAGTGCCGCCGTAGTTGGCCATATGCTTTTCAGAGTCGGCTTTCTTGAGAAAGGCCACCACGTCACCGTCGTCACCACGAACCAGGTAGGCCGCCTTGCCGAACAGCTTCAGGCCGGTCAGGTTGTCGTAAACGTAGGTGGCGTTAATCGGGCTTTCAGCGGTATCTACAGCAGCGAGCATGTCGGCTACGCTGTCGTAGGTCACAATGCCTTTGTCCTGAAACCAGATCTCAGCGGGCTTGAGGGATGGGTTGTTGGGTTGGGTATCGACAACCGAGCTGACCAGAGTTTCGTAATCCAGATCCATGGCCTGATAGGCGGCGCGCAGGTATGTGTCATCCACCCAGCGGTCGAAATCCAGATCAGGCACGCCGACTTCCCGTTTTAACAGGTCCAGGTCGTACTTCATGGCATCCACCCACTCGGGTTTGATGCTGGCCTCAGCGGTGGTGATTCCGCCCTCGCTGAAGTAGAGGTAGAGCACTTCCTTTTCCACGCCGGTCCATTCGGATACCTTCACCGCCGCTTCCATAGGGTTTTCCTGAATCCATTTCTGGGCTTCGAGCGTCGCTTTCAGAACGCCCTCGACCACTTCCGGATACTGTTTGGCGTAACTTTCACGCACAACAATGCCGTGGAAGGTGGGAATGCCTGCCTCGCTACCGTCATAGATCTTGCGGGCGGTGCCCCGGAATTCCATGATTTCCGACCAGGGGCAGAAATCGGCATGGGCATCAATGCGCCCAGCCTGAATGTTGGCCACGCCCACCGCCGGGCTCTGATTCACGATCTGGACCTTGCCACTCAGCCCGGCCTCACTCAGGGCCTTGAGCGTCATACCCCAGGCGGCGCTGCCCACCGGAACTGACAGCGCTTTACCTTCAAGATCCGCCAGGCTTTGGGCACTGGAGTTGATGGGCACCACAATGCCGTTGCCAGTACCGCGGAGGTTGTAGCCGGTGACGCCAATAAAGCGGGTTTCCTGCCGGCCGGTTTCCTGAAACTTTGCGCCATTGACGATCAGGGGGTAATCCCCCATCACACCGAATTCCAGTTTGTTGGCCAGCATCTGGTTGGTAATAGGTGGCCCGGAATCGTAATCCCGGAATACGATGTCGTATTTAACGCCTTCGTACTTGCCTGTGGTGGGCAGATGCTTTTTCAGCAGGTCGAGTTTCTCCAACACAATGCCGCCAGAAACGGTGTTGGTGACCATGCTTTGATGGCCGATACCGACCCGGATAGTCTCTGCGGAAACCGCGCCGGCAAACAGCGCCAGCGAACCGCAGAGTGTGATTGTTGCCAGGGTGCTTGAGCTTCTCATCGTCTTCACCTTCCTGTGTGGTTCACTTGTACTAACAGGTCATGACCCCTGCAGTAGATGTTGCAGCTGCTATGCCAGAAGCCGATGACTTCAACCAAGGAGATTGTTTTTATTGAGGTTTACTTATGCCGATAAGGGCCTGGTTGGAAGCACTGAGGAACCGATCGGCGCCCGTGTTTGGTGCGAAGGCCTCCGGCTGGCGCAGGGACGGCGCAGGTGAAAAACTGATTAATATGACAAGTAAGGCAAGTGAGAACTGAGCGGTGCCTGAATGGGACGAGGCTTTTTGTGAAGCGACGAATAATGACGTTTACTAAAGGAATAATTTTGCAAGAACGCGGTAACCGAGGAGCACCCATGACCAGATTTAGTGAAGGCTTAATGCCTACGTCCGTCCTGATCTTCGACTGGCACGGTACCCTGGTGGACACCCATGATGCCATGTTCAGCGCCATGGAGGAGATGTTACCGCAACTGGAAGAGCTGGGCCTCGTGGAGCAGTTGCTGCCTGAAGACCAGTGCCGCACCGAAGACGATGCCCGGTTGGTGCGTTACATTCGCATCTATCGCCGATTGCACCCGCGGATTCTGGCTGAGCGCCGGGTCTCCCGAACGGATATTTTCAACGCCATCTTTGGTGAGAACAAGGCTGCCAAGCTGGTCGCCCATAAAGCCTACAACCAGGCCTACCGGAAGTACTTCGGCCAGGTGAAACCGTTTCAGCCGGGCGCTTATGAGTATCTGTCGGCACTGAAAGCCATGGGAATCAAGCTGGCGGTGTGCACCAACCGCAACCGGGAGTTCCTGGACAGGGAACTGCAGATTGTCGACGAGGGCCGCTGGCTGCATTTGTTCGATGCCACCGTGTGTGCTGACGACGTCACTGAATACAAGCCGGATCCGGAGGTGATTCTCAAAGCGCTGGAAAAGCTGTCGATCCAGGCGGATGACCACGTCTGGTATATCGGGGACAGCTATGTGGACATGCTTACCGCACACCATGCCGGTGTGGCTGGGGTGTTCTACAACGGTGCCTGCTGGGAGCCCGACCGGATCAGCAGCTGGTTCACCAAACGGGACGCCCCGACCGCTGTTCTCGACAGCTTTGAAGATCTGATGGACCTGCTCGCCCTGCTGGAGCGTGAGCATCCGGAAGCGTTTGCCGCCAGCCCGGCAGAGGTGCGCCCGAAACCCTTCCCGGCTCCGGAGCGGCCTGAGCCCCGCATTGAGCCGGACTGGCACCCGGCGGTGGTGAAACTGATTCGCCCGGCGGTGATCCTGTTCGACTGGCACGCGACCCTGGTGGACACTCTCGATGCCATGTATCACGCGGTGGATGACATGCTGCCGGACTTCCACAAGCTGGGATTGATGGACCGGATGGTGGCGCCGGAAGACAGCAAAACCCCGGAAGATGCCCGTCTGGTGGCATACGTGCGAGAGTTCGCCAAACTGCACCCCAAGGTAAAGGCTGATCGCAAAATCTCCCGCACCGATATTTTTGAAGTGCTGTTCGGTGAGGATCAGGACGCCAAGCAGATTGCCCACAAAGCCTTTAATCATCACTACCGGAATCACTACGGCACCGTGAAAGCCTTCGAGCCCAGGGTGCGGGAAATGCTGGAAGGGCTGCGCAAGTTGGGTATCCTGGTGGGCGTGATCACCAACCGCGACCGGGAGTTCTTCGAGCACGAACTGGCAGCAGTGGAAGATACTGGCTGGACACACCTGTTTGACGTTAACGTATGTGGTGATGACACCCCGCTGCGAAAGCCCCACCCGGATCAATTGCTGCTGGCAGTGCAGAAGCTGGATTACCCACCGGACCCCAGTGTGTGGTACGTGGGCGACTCTACCACTGACATCATTGCGGCCAAACGGGCCTGTATGACCGCGGTGTTCTTCAACGGCGCCCAGTGGGATTTGCCGTGGCTGAACCGGATTTTTCCCGGTACTCACAAACACCCGGACAAACCGGATGTAGTGGTTAATGATTTCTCCGAGTTCTGGGCTCTGGTGCTGGCCTGCGAAGTCGGGCCGCCCTGACTCTGGAAGATGTTGGTTATTCTGCCGAGCCGGGGGCGGGGGGATTGTGAAGAGCGTGTTCGATGTCGAGCCCGAGTACGAGCACGCCTTCGAGTCCGTTGTTGGGTTTATTCAGCGGCACCGGAAAGCTGACCATCACCTGGAAACGGGCGGTGGAGGCATCGTAGCGAATCGGCGAAATCCACATGTCGCGCTTTCTCTCAACGCCTCGGTCGGTTTCAAGGGCGATCTCCTGTACCTTGGGTTCGTCGCCCTGCCAGTAGTCTGAGGACAGACGGCTCATGGCAACCAGAGCCCCGGCTTTGTCGGTCAGCAGAACCTCAGTTACCAGCGGGGCATGGCTGGCCTGCCAGGTTGCCAGTGCCCGAGAAGCCGGCAGCTCAAGTATTTCGCCAGCCAGCGGTGTCGGATGGTGGGGTGCCAGCGCTTGCCAGAGCGTGTCCTTGGTCAGGATATCGGTCAGGTTGTCATAGGTCGGCCCCTGGTAGATGGCATTGGTCAGATTGACGATGCCGGAGAGATCCGCCATCAGCGCTTGCGCCAGCCCCTGAACTTTTGTTGCTTCCTGTTCGGACAATTGCATGCTTGGCATGGCACAGCTGGCAAGATGTTCGTTAAATCCGGACAGGAAGCGAGGGTGGCCTTCCGCAAAGCGAGGGTTCACATACAGGTGCAAAGGCGCATACCGGACAAATTCGGAATTCAGTGACCAATCTACCCCGGATTTCTGGTCTTGCAGATATTTCATGACACGCAGGTCCATCAGGGCGAGATCAATCCGCTTTCGTACCAGCAGTGCCGGCAGCTGCTCAGCTCCGGTGACCGTGATAAACGGCTTCAGGCCACTTTCTTCCAGCCAGATGGCTTCATTGCTGCCACCGACCACACCAATTCTTGCCTTGCCGGGATCCGGTTTGGTTTCGGCGGTAAAGAACCAGTGCCACTTCTCCAGGGCGACCGGGTGCGACCGAACGGCAGATTGATCCATTTCTGCGGATGGCCCGACGGCAAAGTAGCCGTCCACCAGATTGCGTTCCAGCGAGTAACGCGCCCGGCTTTGGGGCATCAGGCTGATTTTGGCCTGATAGCCTGCTTTCTCCATAGCGCAGCGGACCGTTTCCGTGGTTTCCCCGGAAACCACCGGAATCTGGGGTTCAGTATACTGGTAAGGCGGCGCCAGAAAGGTATACAGGCTGAACACCTGATGGTCTGCCCTCGAGGTCACCGAGGCCAGAACAAGGCATAATCCGATAATCAGGCTGCGGGCATCCATCTGCGTACTCAAGCGTCCAGATTGCTGACAATGGCAAGAGCATAGCAGTCATAATCCCGCTTTTCCGTACTTCATTCGGAGTAGTCGGATTACAGTGTTTCCATATTGGCCAGAACCCAGTCGGCCCTTGCCAGCAGGGCTTCCCGCCGCTCTGGCTTCTGTTTGTCCCAGTTGCGGTACATCATGGTCATCCGGGGATTGTCGGCAAAATCCTCCCGGTGCCGGTCAATAAAGTGCCAGTACAGGCTGTTGAACGGGCAGGCTTTCTCGCCGGTGGCGTCCTGCACCCGGTAGTGGCAGTTCTGGCAGTGGTCAGACATGCGCTGGATGTACTTGCCGCTGGCGGCGTAGGGTTTCGAGCCCAGGTAGCCTCCATCGGCGTGCATCACCATGCCCAGGGTGTTCGGCAGCTCTACCCAGTCGAAGGCGTCGATATACACCGCCAGGTACCAGTCACAGATGGCTTCTGGTCTCACCCCGGCCAGCAGGGCAAAGTTGCCGGTCACCATCAGCCGCTGGATGTGGTGGGCATAGGCGTTGCGGGCCGTGGCGTCGATGGCCTTGTGCATGCAGCGCATCTTTGTATTGCCGGTCCAGTAGAACCAGGGCAGCTTCTGGGTATTGCCCAGGCGGTTTTCCCGGGCGTAACCGGGCATCAGCAGCCAGTAGATGCCGCGCACGAATTCCCGCCAGCCGATGACCTGGCGGACAAAGCCTTCCACCGCATTCAGCGGCGCCCGGCCGGCGTGCCAGGCCCGTACCGCTTCCTCGCAAACCTCCATCGGCTCCAGCAGCCCGGTATTCAGGTAGGGCGACAGAGTGGAGTGGAACAGCCAGTCTTCGTTGTCTGACATGGCATCCTGGTAGTCGCCGAAGCAGGGCAGGGCAAAGTCGACAAAGTGGCTAAGGGCCTGGCGGGCCTGTTCGGCGGTGACGGCGTAGTGGAAATCGTCTGTGGTGCCGAAATGTTCCGAAAAGTGCTCGTTCACCAGTTCGATTATGTCAGTGGTGATGGCATCCGGTTCCTCCCGGAACGGAGCCGGGGCAGGAGGTTTGCCGGTCCATTTCTTGCGGTTATCGGCGTCGAAGTTCCAGTGGCCACCTTCGGGCTGGCCATCTGGCGTCATCAGCAGGCCGGTTTTCTTGCGCATTTCCCGGTAGAAGAACTCCATGCGCAGCTGTTTCTTGCCCTTGGCCCAGCGGGCGAACTCGTCAATGGCGCACACGAAGCGGGTATCCGGGCGGATTTCGACATTCAGGCCCAGCGTTTTATGCCACTGGCTGACCTGGTTGTGTAAACGCCACTCACCGCACTCCGTGGTGATCACGCGTTCCGGTCGGTGTTCCCGGGCCAGCTCCGCTATCACCTGTTCAAGAGATTGAGCCGGGTTGTCCGGGTGGTAGTGCTGGTAATGCACCCGCCAGCCTTCGCGTTCCAGCTCCTGGGCAAAGTGCCGCATGGCGCTGAATATGAATGCCAGCTTCTTCTTATGGTGGTTGGTGTAGCTGGCTTCGCTGTGGACTTCGGCCATCACGATCAGGTCGTTTTCCTTGTCTGCGCTATCCAGGGCGGAGAGTCGGGGGCTGAGCTGATCGCCCAGAATCAGGATGAGATTGGCCATGTCGGGCTCCGGCTGAGTTTATCCTTTAGAGGTAGGCAGAATACGCCATGGGCGCAAGGGTGGTTCATTGGTTAAGCTGGTACACTCAGCTGATTCGCATCAAACAGTGACTGTCGCCGGTCAGGCATAATCCGCGCTTTCCGGCTTGCCAATCCTATTCGACGTTAGAGTTTTACTATGGCTTCTGATACTGCTGCAGCAAACAACCTGCCCGCTTTCATCTGGGACGAGGCGCTCATCCGCCGCTATGACCTGAGCGGCCCCCGCTACACGTCTTACCCCACGGCGGTGGAGTTCACCCCTAACTATTCCATTGAAGACATGGTTAAAGCGGCAGGCCGCAGCAAGGCCTCCGGCGGGCCAATCTCGCTCTACACCCACCTGCCGTTCTGTGCGCACCTGTGCTACTACTGCGCTTGCAACAAGGTGATCACCAAGAAGCGCGACAAGGCCATGCCCTATGTGGAGCGGGTACTGAAAGAAGCGGCCATCCAGTCGAAACTGTTCGGTGCCGACCGCCCGGTCAAGCAACTGCACTGGGGTGGTGGTACACCTACCTTCCTGCCCAGAGATGTGATGCAACACCTGATGGCCGGTTACGGTGAGTTGTTTAACCTGCAGTCCGGCGACGATCGGGACTACAGTGTCGAAATCGATCCCCGGGAAGTGGACGAAGATACTCTGTCCACCCTCTGGGAGCTGGGTTTCAACCGTATCAGCCTGGGTGTACAGGATGTGAATCCGGAAGTGCAGAAGGCGGTGAACCGTATCCAGCCCCGGGACATGACTAAGTCGGTATTGAACGAAGCGCGCCGCATCGGCTTCCGCTCCATCAACCTGGATCTGATCTACGGCCTGCCGTACCAGACTCCGGAAAGCTTTGCCGAAACCCTGGAATCGGTGATCGAGATGTCGCCGGACCGGCTTTCGGTGTTCAGTTACGCGCATCTGCCGGACCGTTTCTATCCGCAAACACGGATTCAGGCCGATACACTGCCCAGTCCGCAGCAGAAACTGACGATTCTGCACAACACCATCAACCGTTTGCTGGAAGCTGGTTACGAATACATCGGCATGGACCACTTCGCCAAGCCGGACGACAGCCTGGCGGTAGCCCAGCGCGAAGGCCGCCTGCATCGGAACTTCCAGGGGTACACCACTCACTCGGATTGTGACCTGGTGTCCCTGGGTGTATCAGCCATTGGCCAGACCGACGATGCCTACTTCCAGAACAACCACGACCTGCCGTCCTGGGAGGCGTCCATCGATGCTGGCCAATTGGCGATTATTCGTGGCGTGGGCCTGACCCGCGACGACCGCATCCGACGCTGGGTGATCGGCCAGCTGATCTGCCAGTTCCGACTGGACCGCAAGCAGTTTGCCGAACAGTGGAATGAAGATTTTGACCGCTATTTCGCGGATGAAATGAACCGCCTGAAGCCGATGATTCAGGACGAGTTGATTGCGGATTGCGGTTCTTTGCTGCAGGTTCAGCCAGCCGGTCGCCTACTGATCCGGGCCATTTGCCAGATCTTCGATCTGTACCGCAAGGAAGGGGCGAGCCAGCGGTTCTCCAGAATTATCTGACTGGAGAACAATGAGCACAAACGCAAGAGGGCTGCCACATGGCAGCCCTCTTGCGTTGTCGTGGAGGGTTTTCTGATCAGGCCACTTTGAACTCATTGGCCAGATCCTGTAACTGGCGGGCCAGCCGCGCCTGTTCCTGGGTGACCTCGGTGATTTCCTGGGAGCCGGTCAGGGTCAGGAGGGCAGCTTCGCTTACAGATTCCATATTACCCGCCAGTTCGCGCGTGACCGCAACCTGCTGTTCCGACGCAGTGGCAATCTGGGTCGCCATATCGGAAATGCTGTTCACGTCCATCAGAATGTCAGCAAAGGTCTGTTCCATCTCCGAGGCTTGCGCGCTGGTTTGGTCGGCCAGTTTGTGGCTGGTGATAATTGAACGGCTGGCGTTGTCGGTGATGGTCTTGAAGCCGTTGATGATATCTTCGATCTGGGTAGTGGATTCATGGGTTTGCTGCGCCAGTGTGCGAACCTCATCCGCCACTACCGCAAAGCCTCGTCCGTGCTCGCCCGCCCGGGCGGCTTCGATCGCTGCATTCAACGCCAGCAGATTGGTCTGGTCGGCAACTTTCCGGATAACATCAACCACATCGCTGATGGTCGTGCTGCGTTGTTCCAGTTCTTCGATAACCTGGTTGACGTCCTGTACTGACTTCGCCAGTTCCCGGATCTGGGAGACACTGGTGTGCAGCACCTTCTCGCCGGTCTGGCTTTTCTCCATAGCCCGACTGGAGGCGTCCGCCACCTGCTGGGTGTTGTGAGAAATTTCCTCTGAGGTTGCCGACATTTCTTCGGTGGCAGCGGCCACTTGCTCAATCTGTTGTTGCTGGTTCTTGATCTGTGAGGAATTCTGGCCCGCGGTTGAGCTGGTTTCCTCGGTGGCTGTGGCCAGCTGTACGCTTGCCTTGTCGATTTGCAGCAAGGCCTCGCTAAAACGGCCAAACAGTTCATTGATTGCCTCGGCTATGGTGCCAGTCTCGTCCTTGCTGGAGACCGGAATCGCCTGCGACAGGTCCTTGTTGTCCATGGCGTTTCGAACACCTTCCAGCAGCTGATTCACCTGCTGATGAATGGCGCGAATAATCACGGTCATTAACAGAACCACCAGAACGATTGACGTCGCGGCAATGGCCGATGCCCAGATCAGATTGCTTCTGGCGGCATTCACGCCAGCGGTGCCCAGTGCTTCAACCTGTGACAGCATATCAGTGCGGATGCCGTTAATGGCCTGTATGCGGTTGGTAGAGGCTGAAAACCAGTCACTGGCTTCCAGGCCGTACATACCGGAAGGGCTGCTCAGAAGCATATCTCGCTGATCCAGCATTTTTCGGTGCTCGGCGGTTTCGGGAAATGACTCAATCCGACCACGGATATCCGAATTTGCACTCAGCATGGTGATTGCGGTCTGGAAATACGCTTGCTGACGCCCTGACAGGGCCGCTATTTGCCCAACTGCAGGCAGGTCGAAGTTGCCGCTGCGCACCAGTGACGCCCCTGCAGCCCGTTCACGGCCTGCCATTTCGGCAGCTTCGGCAAGGGCAAGGTAGGCATTGATCTGCCGGGCCAGCTCGGGCTCAGATGCCCGGCGCACCAGCAACGGAATACGGTTAAGGATTTCCATGATCAGGCTGGTGTAGCGGGCGCCGGATTCGGCACCAGCCAACACCCGGTTATCAATATCCCTGCGCAGACTGATTAGATTGCCAATGTCCCGCTGGAATTTGTCGACGCTTGCCTGAATGCTGCCGTCAAAACGGGCTTCTTCAGCCAGTGCCTTGATTCCGTTCTGGTAGGCGCTCAGGTTCCTGTCAGTATTTTGTCTCTGGGATTGAAGGTTGCGGGCTGCCTCGCGCTCGCCGTCAGAATCCGGGGCGCTGGAAATAAACACGGCCGAACGGCCCCGTTCTTTCTGCAATTCCTCAACCAGCGGATCCCCAAGCTCAGCCAACTGAACCAAGGTATTGAGCTGTTGCATGTTGTCCAGGTCATCCATATTACGGGAGATGCTCTGGACCGCGAAAAATACAATGACCAGCAGCGCAGGCAGCACCAAAGTAATCAGCTTGCCTCGCATGGAGAGGTTGTTGATAAAAGTCATGGGAGGGCCTCATCATTGAGAATGGCGTCCATTGTGGATAAGTGTAGCAGTTCAGACCATTGACGCCTTGGGGTACCTGAGGGGGTAGATTTCCACATGTAAGTGCTTGTAATAAAAAGTTAAAGCAATGAGTTTTATGCAGTTTTGGTTCAGGTAGGGGTTAATGCGTAGAGTATTACCAAAGGGGTATTTGACAGGTTTCTGTCAATCCGCTGACAAAGGTCAAGGTGGGCTAAGTCGCTGACCGGTAAGGTGCACGGCAACGTGCTCAGCGGAGAAAACCATGGAACTTGTATGCCCGGCTGGTAGCCTTCCCGCCCTTAAAACCGCCGTGGACAATGGAGCCGATGCGGTCTATTTCGGCTTCCGGGACAGTACCAACGCCCGCCAGTTTGCTGGCCTGAATTTTAACGACAAACGTGCAGCCGAGGGCATTGAGTACGCTCATTCAAAAGGCAGTCGTGTGTTCTGTGCCATCAATACCTATCCGCAACCGGATGGCTGGGAACACTGGAAAGCCGCGGTGGATCGTGCTGCCGGCCTTGGAGTGGATGCCATTATCCTGGCCGATATGGGACTGCTGGATTACGCTGCAAACAGGCACCCGGATACCCCCCGGCATTTGTCGGTTCAGGGTTCTGCCACCAGCTATGAGGCCCTGTCGTTCTACAAGGACAACTTCGATATCCGCCGGGCAGTGCTGCCGCGTGTGCTGTCTCTGGATCAGGTTCGGGGTGTGGCCAAGCATAGCCCAGTGGAGCTGGAAGTTTTTGCCTTCGGCAGCCTGTGTATTATGGCGGAGGGTCGCTGCTACCTGTCTTCTTACCTCACGGATGAATCCCCCAACACCCGGGGTGCCTGTTCACCGGCCAAGGCGGTGCGTTGGCAGGAAACCTCTCAGGGGCTGGAATCCCGCCTGAATGAAGTGCTCATTGATCGCTATGGCCCCGGTGAATCTGCCGGTTACCCAACCCTGTGCAAGGGCCGGTTTGAAGTGGAGGGCAGCGTGTACCATGCCATCGAAGAGCCGGTAAGCCTGAATACCATGGATCTTCTGCCGGAATTGAAGGGGCTGGGTATCAGCGCAGTAAAAATCGAGGGCCGCCAGCGCAGCCCGGCCTACATTGCAGATGTTGCCCGAACCTGGCGCCAGGCCCTGGACCGGGTTCAGACCACCCCTGACAGCTTTGCTGTAGACAGTGCCTGGAATAGCACTCTCGCCGGTCTTTCCGAGGGTGGCCTGACCACCATCGGGGCCTACCATCGCAAGTGGAAATAAGGTTTTGCCCGCTATGATGAAACTCTCTCTTGGCCCGATTCTGTGGTTCTGGACCAAGCAGTCCGTATTCGATTTCTACGCTAACGCTGCGGAGTGGCCAGTAGATACCATCTATCTTGGCGAAGTGGTGTGCTCCCGCCGACGCGAACTGAAGCCCGATGACTGGCTGGACCTGGCCCGGGATCTGAAGGCTTGTGGCAAGAACGTGGTGCTTTCCACATTGACGCTGATCGAATCCGAAGCGGATTTGCGGCGACTTCGTCGGTTTTGCGAACAGGATGAGTTTCTGGTGGAGGCCAACGACCAGAGTGCCCTGCAGGTGGCGATCCGCAACAAGATTCCGTTTATTACCGGCCCGTCCATGAACATCTACAACGTGGCCACCCTGAAGATCCTGGCCAGGCAGGGCTTGCAGGGCTGGAACCTGCCGGTGGAACTGGGCAAGGAAACCCTGGAGCAGCTGATCCGGGAGCTGAAGGCCGACGGCCTGGATCTGCCCGCCGAGGTATTCTCCTGGGGCTTCCTGCCATTGGCCTGGTCGTCTCGCTGTTTCACTGCCCGTCATTACAACCTGCCTAAAGACAACTGCGAATTCCGTTGCCTGGAGCATCCAGATGGCATGGAACTGCGTTCCAGGGAAAGCCAGGAACTGTTCCGGATCAATGGCATTTCCACGCTCTCCGGCTCGCGCTACGACCTGATGAGGGAACTACCGGAGATGGAGCGTATGGGTGTCAGTACCGTGCGACTGAGCCCGGAGCATCAAGGGATGGAACAAGTGGTCAAACGCTTTGATCAGGTGCGCCGGGGGGAAGTGCTGGTCGCCGACCCGCTGCAGCTGGTGGAGGCCCCGCCATGTAACGGGTACTGGTACGGCAAGCCGGGAATGGATCTGATCGTAAAGTCTGTGTAAAGCCCGTTGAGCGTTGATTGAGGTCAATAGATAGCCGATGTACCAGGAGTAGCTTGCTAGGGTACTCAAACTGCATTGGGGTTTATTGTTATGGCTCGCGTCCCGCTATTTTTCTGGGGTCTGACTGCTTTGGTCGGCGTCCTGTGGTTTGTTTCCGACAGCTTGTGGGTTTCCCCCTTCGCTTACTTTCCGTTCCGCTCTGTGTTTGTGCAGTTTTCCGGCATTCTGGCCGTAGTGATGATGGCGGTTGCGTTGGTACTGGCACTGCGTCTCCGGTCTCTGGAGCGTTGGGTTGGTGGCCTGGACAAGGTGTACCGGCTGCACAAATGGCTGGGCATTGGTTCACTGGTGCTGGCTACGTTGCATTGGTGGTGGGCCAAAGGCACCAAGTGGATGGTGGGCTGGGGCTGGTTGGAGAAGCCGGCCGGCAAAGCGGCCGGACAGCAACTTACCGGCCTGGAAGCCTGGTTCAGGGGGCAGCGGGGGCTGGCAGAAACCCTGGGAGAATGGGCTTTCTACGCCGCGGCCGTATTGATTGTGCTGGCATTGGTAAAAGCCTTTCCTTACCACCTGTTTCGTAAAACACACAAACTGCTGGCGGTGGCTTTTCTGCCTCTGGCCTGGCACAGCTTTATCCTGATGAAGTTTGATTATTGGGCGGCGCCGATTGGCTGGCTGACCCAGTTCGCTGTTGTCGCCGGCAGTATCGCAGCGGTTTTACTGCTGCTTGGCTGGCCGGGTAAGGTCCGGAAGGTGCCGGGGGAGGTGGTTTCGGTAACCCGATATCCGGAGCTGAGAGTTTTCGAGTTTCTGGTGAGGGTCGACCAGGGCTGGTCCGTCCATAACCCCGGGCAGTTTGCCTTTATTACGTCGGATGCTGCGGAGGGCCCTCACCCTTATACCATTGCTTCAGACTGGAACCCGGAAACCCGGTGTCTGAAATTCGTGGTCAAGGAACTGGGGGACCATACCCGCCGGGCCAGCCACCGGATCTGTGAGGGCATGTCGGTTACACTGGAGGGGCCCTATGGCAGTTTTGATTTTGAAGATGATTGCCGCACCCAGATCTGGGTAGGCGCGGGCATAGGGATCACGCCGTTTATTGCCCGGATGGGGCGCCTGGCCAGCAAACCGGATAATCGTACTATCTACCTGTTCCACCCCACTGCCGATGTCAGCGAGGAGGCTCTGGCAAAGCTGCGGGCGGATGCCGAAGCCGCGGGCGTTAACCTGGTTATACGATGCAGTTGTACCGAAGGCCGACTGACACCGGAGGAAATTCGCGATGCGGTGCCGGATTGGCAAGGCGCCAGCCTGTGGTTCTGCGGCCCGGTGGGCATGGCCCGGACCCTGTTTAATGAATTCCGCAGATGGGGCCTGCCTGCCCGGCGGATGCATCGGGAGTTTTTTGAGATGCGGTAAATGCGTTATGTCATGGCGGGTTTTGAATTCATAAGGGGTGAAGGCTAGGCTCAAGGACACCATTAGCCGGTTGGGAGGTTTCTATGGACATCCGCCTGAAACGAGCCTACGACCACGCTGCCCGCTCAGATGGCCCGCGTATTCTGGTGGATCGCATCTGGCCCAGGGGCGTTGCCAAAGAAGACGCAGACATTGCCCATTGGCTGAAAGGGCTTGCGCCATCTACAGAATTGCGGAAGTGGTTCGGCCATGACCCGGACAGATGGTCCGGGTTTCGAGACCGCTACTTCAAAGAGCTCAAGTCTGATGGGGCTGCAGAGGAGCTGAAATTGTTCCGGCAGATCCTCAAAGAGCACAAACGCGTCACGCTGGTATTTGCCGCCAAAGATACCGACCATAATAATGCGGTGGCGTTGCGGGATTTTGCGTTGAGCGACCAGCTCTGAGACAGCCCCGCTCTCTGATTTAAAACAACTACATTTATTGGCAGTTGAACTATGCTCAAGACGGTGGTTGCCGTTTTGGGAGTCCTTCTGTGACCAATAATGTGCCGAATGCCTTCGAAATCTTCCCCTGGAACCGGAATTTCGAGACCAGCATTGATGATATTGATCAACAGCACAAGGTGCTGGTCAATATCCTGAATCGACTGGCGTGGCACTTTGCGTCGGACACCTCCGAGTTAACGCCCGATCAGATTCTTGATGAGTTGCTTTCCTACGCGGCGTTTCATTTTGAATACGAGGAAACGATCTGGAACAAAACCCTCAGTGAAGCAGCGATGGCGAAAAGCCACCGCGATTCACATCAGATGTTTTTTGCGCAGGTTGAGGAGCTGCGCAACAGCCGCGAACCTCAGGAAGAGGTATTAACCAGACTGTTTGACTTCCTCACACGCTGGTTAGCCTTCCATATCCTCGAATCAGATCGCCGAATGGCTCTGACGGTTGAGTTGGTTCAGCAAGGCCTGGAAGTCAGTGAGGCAAAAAACCGGGTCGATGCAGAGCTGAGCGGTTCCGCCTCTGTGCTGGTCAACGCGCTGTTGGAAATTTACGGAAAACTGTCATCAAGCACGATTCAGTTAATGCGGGAGAAAATGGCCCGCTTGAGGGCAGAAGACGAGCTGTCCCGAATACAGCATGAAAGGCTGAATCAGGCCCTGGAAGAACAAGCCCGAGAATATCAGCACCATCTGGAAACGCTCGCTTATACCGATGCCTTGACCGGCCTCTGGAACCGAAACGGCATCGTCCGCCGAATTCGTGAATACCTTGCTGATGACGTGAGAGCTGAGAACTCGGCAGCGCTTGTGTCTATTGATCTTGATAACTTCAAGGATCTCAACGACTGTCTGGGAGAAGATGCCGCAGACCGACTGCTTGGCTTGCTGTCCCGGCGGTGGCTGGATGCGATCCCGGCGGATGCCTGCCTGGCGCGAACAGGTGGTGATGAGTTTGCATTGTTGCTGCCGGATGCCAGCCAAGCCGAGTCGCGGCTGCAAGCTCTGCGTTTGACGGCCGGTCAGCCTTTTGAACTTGACGGTGTTGAGGTTTCCGCAGGATTTACGGCTGGTGTTGTCCTGTTTCCGGATGGCGCCGTTGAGGACGCAGACAGCTTGCTGAGGCAGGCGGATAATACCCTGTATCGGGCAAAACACGAGATGCGCAGTGGCTGGCTTTATCTTGATGCCGGCGAGCGGAGCCAGTATCGAGCCCGTCAGTTGTTACTGGAGGACATCCGCAGGGGGCTCAACCAGGATGAGTTCCGGCTTTATTTTCAACCCAAGGTTAATCTCCGGACTGGAGAGGTTTTGGGCGTTGAAGCGCTGATCCGGTGGCAACATCCCCGGGAAGGGCTGCTCCCTCCGAGCCACTTCCTGCCCGCCATTGAGCATCACACGCTGAATATTCAGGTTGGTGAATGGGTGTTGAGAAACTCTCTGCTGCAGATACAACGCTGGGAGCAAGAGGGTGTCAGGATAGATGTCAGTGTTAACATCGCCGCCAACCATCTTCAGTCTGATAACTTTGCCGGGCACCTGAACAAAATCCTGTCGGCTTTTCCGGGGGTTGACCCTGTCAGGCTAGATCTGGAAATCCTGGAAACCGCTGCACTTGGGGATTTGGATAAAGCCGTACAGACCATTGCGGATTGCCGTGAGCTTGGGGTGACCTTCTCCCTGGATGACTTTGGTACTGGTTACTCATCGTTGTCTTATCTCAAGCGCCTTCCTGTCGATACTCTGAAAATCGATCGGGAGTTTGTATCCGGCATTGAGGATAACGGTGAAAACCTGTCGATTCTTCAGGGGGTGATCGGTCTATCGCGGGTTTTCGGGAAGCAGGTGGTTGCGGAGGGCGTGGAAAGTGTCAGGCAAGGTGAGATTCTGCTGAGCCTCGGGTGCGAATGCGCTCAGGGATTTGCCATGTCTCCGCCCATTGAAGCGCCCCTGATCCCTGCCTGGATTAACCGTTGGAGAACGTTCCCGGAATGGGCGCTTACCAGGGTTTCAGAAAATCCCTGAGCCGCGGATGCCAGTCCAGGCTGTCGAGCAGGTTTTTCAGGGCCAGCCCCAGTTCAGTATCCCCCTCGATAACCAGCCGGCGCTGGAAGAACAACTGATCGGGGTCTTGCTTTCGTTCCGCCAATGTACGGAATGCACCAACGGACCCCCGGATAGTGGCTTCACCAGGACCGTTCAGCACCCGCAGGCGCCCGGCCCAATAACCGAGTGTAATGCCTGGCTGGCCGCCATTGATTTCGAGGCGGATTCGACGGCCCTCGAAATCGTCGAATTCACCTTCTGCAATGGCGTCCGAGAAAAGCCGGTTGAGGGGCGCTTCCGCTGCCAGTTGTTTCAGGGCGACGGGCATTCGCTGATCAATGCCGTTCAGGAGTGGCACCGGTGACGGGGCATACTCCCGGATCACGGCTAGGGTCTGGCCCGCAAGGGGATTGTGCTGGAGTTGATTGCTCAGGCGTTGCAGCTGCGCGAACCCGGGTGGTGTGGGCAATTTGCCGAAACTGGGCAGGGTAGGCAGCATGGCAGGCTCTCCTGAAATCATGAAACAGACAGGGAGAGCCTACCTCAAACCGCAATAAACGGATTTGATATAACTCAGGGGAATGAACAGTCAGCCCTTGTGCAAGCCTTCCTCGACCGCCCAGACGGCGACTTCCACCCGCGAGCGCAGGTTCAGCTTTTTCAGCAGGTGCTTGACGTGGACCTTGACAGTGCCGTCACTGATGTCGAGTTTACGCCCGATCATCTTGTTGGACAGGCCTTCGGCAATCAGCCGGAGAATATCTTTCTCCCGCGGCGTCAGGCTGTCGAAGTCGGGACGGCTGGTCTGCTGCGGTTTGTTGGAACGCAGGGCTTCAGCCAGCAGGGTCGTGAGGCGGTCACTGATCACCATCTTGCCCACCGCCGCCTGGTGCAACTGGGCGATCATGTCCTCGGGCTCCATGTCCTTGAGCAGGTAACCGTCGGCGCCCGCCCGCAATGCCGCGACCACATCGTCTTCCTGGTCTGAGACAGTAAACATAACGATGCGCGAGCTGACATTCTGTTCCCTGAGCTTTCTCAGGGCTTCGATGCCGTCCATTTCCGGCATGTTCAGGTCCATCAGGATCAGGTCCGGCTCCAGCTCGGTGGCCAGACGGATGCCATCGGCGGCATTGCTGGCTTCGCCGATCACTTCCATGTCGTCTTCCATGCCGATCAGCTGTTTGATGCCCTGGCGCAGCAGCGGGTGGTCGTCGATCAACAGAATGCTTGCGGGTGTCTCAGACATTGTTTCTCTCTTTTGTCCTGCGCTCGGCTCAGGCCGGCGTAGTTTCCGTTGGAATCAGGTTGCGGCTCTTGGGTACGAATGTTAGCGCGACTTCCACGCCGCCTTCATCCCTGTTTCGCACATTGACCTTGCCGCCGAGTGTGCGGGCACGGTCCTGCATGATAATCAGGCCATAGTGGTTCACGGGCTGGTCGCCACCCGGTAATCCCCTGCCATTGTCCTGTATGCTGGCCCGCACTTGTGGTGAATCGAACACTACTTTTACAGCTATGTCAGTGGCATCGGCGTGTTTGACGGCATTGGCCAGCCCTTCACGAATGATCTGCAGGGTGTGGATTTCCTCATTGGGCGACAGCGTCTGCGGCGGCAGGTTGTATTCAAATGCTACCGGTTTACCGAGGCGCTCCGAGAATTCGTCGATGGTTTTGCGCAGGGCAGTCGCCAGATCCGGCGTATCCAGCTTCAGCCGGAAGGTGGCCAGTAGTTCTCTCAGCTGGCGGTAGGCGCTGTTCAGGCCAGTGCTCAGTTCATCCAGGATGTCGTCGTGGATGGGCTTCTGCTCGCCAGCAATGTTCAGCCGGCGCAGACGGGTCACCTGCATTTTCAGGTACGAGAGCGATTGCGCCAGGGAATCGTGCAGCTCCCGGGCAATCACCGTGCGTTCTTCTGCCAGCGTCAGCTGTTGTTCTTCGGTGATCTGTTTTTCCAGGAAAATGGCAGTTGCCAGCTGGTCGGTCAGGGTTTCCAGCAGGCGGCGAGAGGTCTCCGGTAATCCTTTCTCAGCCGGGTACCAGACCTCCAGTGTGCCCAGCAACTGCCCGGGAGTGCGGATGGGCAGCAACAGCCGCCGGCCGTCATTATTTTCCAGCGGCATCTCATCATAGACCTCGGGGGTTACCAGACAGGCATTGCAATGGTGATCCCGGCAATAGAAGGGGCGTTTGGGTGTGGCGGTGGTAATGGCCTCCACCGGTTCTGCCGATTCCTTGTCATGCAGGAACAGGCGGATGGGGCCGATGCCCAGCAGTTGCTCCAGATCCTGCAGCATCGGGATGGCGCCACTGCACAGATCATGATTGGCGAACAGCCCTCGGCTGGCGGAGTGCATTACCTGCAGAGCCGCGTGGCTGATTTCAAGTTCTTCGGTTTTCTGCCGGGCCCGGCTTTCAAGCTCGTAGTAGGTCAGCGCCAGTTCACTGGTCATCTGGTCGAAGGCCTGGCCCAGTTGTGCCAGTTCATCGGAACCTTTGAGGTTGGCTTTGTGGCTGAAATCCTGCTCGCCCACGGCAGTAGCGATGCCCACCAGTTTCCGCAGCGGCCGGAGAATCCGGTTTTTGAGGTCCAGAAACAGGGCGAGAACAATCAACACCGAGAACACCATACTGATGATCTGGATAAGGTGCAGCAGATCGATGCGAGCTTCAGTGCGTTGCTCCAACATGGAAACCAGTCGATCTACTTCTGCGGTGTATTCCTCCACTGCCGCGATCATCTCGGCGGAAAGGGGGGAGCCGGTTTGGTGGCTTTCCAGTGACGGTCTGAGCTGATTGGCCCAGCCGTATTCCACGGTTTTGTATTGTTCGACGAGGGGATGATCATCGGTGCGGGGAATGGAACGGATGATGGCGGGATCCCTGAGCCTGTCCTCGTACTCCTCAATGCGTTGATCAAGGGTGTCAGTGTTTTCTACGGGATCTTCAGAGGCCGATCTTGCCGCCAGTTGGAATGCTCCCATACGCAGTGAACCGGCAAGGTTGATAGCAGTGGCATTGCCCTCAATGCTGTTGGACACAGCCAGAGTGGTGGCCATGCTGACAATGGCCGTCAGCACGATGGCGCCGATAACAACAGCCAGTCGATTTACTAGCGGGCTTCGGGAGGTCATGGATAGCTTCAAGGCTCAAGGGATGTGGATAGTGACAGGCAGCAAAATTATCGTGGAAAACGCGCCGTCGTGATACCTCCTTGAGGATAGTCAATTACCCCAATGGTTTATAACCCATCATAGCCTTTGACCCGTGTTCAGGCAAAAGTCGAGACTAAAGAATGGGATTCAGGGAGCGTGTAATGCAATCGGAACGGGATGAAGAGAGGTTAGCATCTCTGGCAGTAGTGTTGCCGTTGGCGCTGACCGGCTTTGTGGTGGCTGCCGGTTGCTGGACACTGTTTGCGGTTGCCGGCGTGCATCTCCGAGCCGACCTGGGTCTGAGCAGTTTGCAGTTTGGGGTTCTTCTGGCCATGCCCATGGCGGTCAGCGCCATACTTGCGATTCCGGCCGGGCTTGCGGCGCAGCGATATGGTGCCCGTGAAGTCATGCTGTTGTGTCTGTGCGGTCTTGCTGTGTGCATGGGGATACTGCTGCTGACAAACACCTACATTGGCTACCTTATTGCCGCCGCCGGACTGGGGCTGGCGGGCGGCTTCTACGGCGCCGGTCTGCAGTTTGTGGTCAGCCATTGCCAGACCCGGCGGCTGGGCCTGGTACTTGGAGTATTTGGCTCCGGGGTAACCGGAGCGGGTTTCAATTATTATATGGTCCCTCTGTTTCATGAGGCATTCTCCTGGCAAGGCGTGCCCCTGGCTTATCTTATTACTCTGCTTCTGGTGATCGCGCTATTGATCATGCTGACTGATGCGACGGGTGAGGAGGACGAAAGTCGTGAACGATCGGTCAAAGAAATTCTCGGGGTGATCCGGCAGGGTCGGAATCTCCCTTTATGTCTGTATTTTGGTGTGGTCGCCGGCAGTTTTTTTGCACTGGCGTTATGGCTTCCGGATTTCCTTTCAGGCCAGTTTGGGCTCACGCTGGATTCCGGGGCGCGCCTGGCGCAATGGTTTGTGATTCCCGGAGCGGTGGCTCAGGTGGCGGGCGGTGGCCTGTCTGATCATTTCGGTTCGGCCCGGGTTGCGACGCGCGCACTGGCGGGCTGTCTGGTTGCACTCGTGGTGTTGTCCTATCCGCCAATGACTTTGTTCATTACCGGGGTGGAGGAGGAACTGATTGTGGAGTTTGCACTGCCAGTCTCCCTTGAGAGCGGCCTGGTGGTGGTTCTTGGTGTTGCCATGGGCACCGCCATGGGGTCGCTTCAGCGCATGGTGATACTGGCCAATCGACAGGAAGCGTCTCTGTTTGCCGGGGTTCTGCTGGTCAGTGCCTGTGCCATTGCATTTGTGTTGCCGGTTGCGTTTGGCGGCTTGAATCAGTGGCTGGGGGTGCGCACCGCAGTATTCATGATCCTCTTCCTGTTACTGAGTGGCAGTTTGCTGCTTTTCTCCCGGCACGCCCGCAGAGAGGAGCGAAACATGCTTCTCCACCCCGGGATATAGATCACCTACCCACAGGGTGGTACACCCGGGTTATGTGGTAGTAACCACGCAGATTTCAGGGGTTTGATCCCACACAATGGTCTCCATTCGGAACAACGATCCGGCAAACGGGTTGATGGAGAGAGAGACCATGAGTCATTTGATCGACAAGTTGAATTACTTCAGGAAGAACCGCGAATCGTTCTCCAACGGTCACGGTGAAACCCACGAAGTGAACCGCGACTGGGAGAACAGCTACCGCCAGCGCTGGCAGCATGACAAGATCGTGCGCTCCACCCATGGCGTGAACTGCACCGGCTCCTGCAGCTGGAAAATCTACGTGAAGAACGGGCTGGTTACCTGGGAAACCCAGCAAACCGATTATCCCCGCACCCGCCCGGATCTGCCCAACCACGAGCCCCGTGGTTGCCCTCGTGGCGCCAGCTACTCCTGGTACATGTACAGTGCCAATCGCCTGAAATACCCGCTGATGCGCAAGAGCCTGATGAAGCTCTGGCGTGCTGCCCGTATCCAGTTCAATGACCCGGTGGAAGCCTGGGCCTCTATTGTTGAAGATCCCGCCAAGACCGCCGAGTACAAGCCTCGCCGTGGTATGGGCGGTTTTGTCCGTTCCAGCTGGGACGAAGTCAACGAGATGATTGCCGCCTCTAACGTCTACACTGCCAAGAAGTTCGGCCCGGACCGTATCATCGGTTTCTCTCCGATTCCTGCAATGTCCATGGTCTCCTACGCCGCGGGCAGCCGTTACCTGTCCATGATCGGTGGCGTCTGCATGAGCTTCTACGACTGGTATTGCGACCTGCCGCCCGCCTCTCCGCAAACCTGGGGTGAGCAGACCGACGTGCCGGAATCCGCCGACTGGTACAACTCCGGCTACATCATCGCCTGGGGCTCCAACGTACCCCAGACCCGTACCCCGGATGCCCACTTCTTCACCGAAGTACGCTACAAGGGCACCAAGACCGTTGCCATTACCCCGGACTATGCGGAAGTTTCCAAGCTGTCTGACGAGTGGCTGAACCCGAAGCAGGGTACAGACGCCGCTCTGGGCATGGCCATGGGCCATGTGATCCTCAAAGAGTTCCATGTTGACAAGCCCAGCGAGTACTTCACTGACTACGTTCGTCGCTACACCGACATGCCCTACCTGGTCATGCTGGAACAGAAAGACGACGGCAGCTACGTACCGGGCCGCTTCCTGCGTGCCAGTGACCTGGTGGATGGCCTCGGTGAAGAGAACAACCCGGAATGGAAAACCATCGCCATTGACGAAAGCACTGGCGAACTGACTGCGCCGAACGGCTCCATCGGCTACCGCTGGGGCGAGAAAGGCAAGTGGAACCTGAAGCAGACCGCCAAAGGCGCCGATGTAAACCTTCAGCTGTCGATGGTTGAAAAGCACGACGAAGTCGTCGATGTCGCCTTCCCGTATTTCGGTGGTATCGAACACGACCATTACAACCACGTGGAATTCAAGGACATCCTCAAGCACAAGCTGGGTACCCGCAAGGTTCAACTGGCCGATGGCTCCGAAGGTCGCGTGGTGACTGTGTACGATCTGATGGTTGCCAACTACGGCATCAGCCGCGGCCTGGGTGACGACGATGGCGCCACTTCCTATGACGAAGTGAAGCCGTACACGCCTGCCTGGCAGGAGCAGATCACCGGCGTACCGGCCGAGAAAGTGATCCGCATCGCCCGTGAGTTCGCGGACAACGCTGACAAGACCAAGGGCCGCTCCATGGTCATCGTCGGTGCAGGTATGAACCACTGGTACCACATGGACATGAACTACCGCGGCCTGATCAACATGCTGATCATGTGTGGCTGTATCGGCCAGAGCGGCGGTGGCTGGGCCCACTATGTGGGTCAGGAGAAGTTGCGCCCGCAGACCGGCTGGCAGCCGCTGGCCTTTGGTCTCGACTGGCAGCGCCCGCCACGCCACATGAACTCCACCTCCTTCTTCTATGCTCACTCCGGTCAGTGGCGCTACGAGAAACTGGGCGTGGATGAAATCCTGTCGCCGCTGGCAGACAAGTCCAAATTCGGGGGCAGTCTGATCGACTACAACGTACGCGCCGAGCGCATGGGCTGGCTGCCGTCTGCGCCGCAGCTGAACCGAAACCCGCTGACCATTGCCGCGGAAGCCGAGAAGGCCGGTATGGAGGTGGCGGACTACGTGGCCAAGTCCATGAAGGACGGATCTCTGGCCTTCGCCAGTGAAGATCCGGAAGCGCCGGAAAACTGCCCGCGTAACCTGTTCATCTGGCGCTCCAACCTGCTGGGCTCCTCAGGTAAAGGTCACGAGTACATGCTCAAGTACCTGCTGGGTACCAAGAACGGATTGCAGGGCAAGGATCTGGGTGTCGAGGGTGGCGCCAAACCGGAAGAAGTGAAATGGCGCGACCAGGCGCCGGAAGGCAAGCTCGACCTGCTGGTGACCCTGGACTTCCGTATGTCCACCACCTGTCTGTATTCCGACATCGTTCTGCCGACCGCAACCTGGTATGAAAAGAACGACCTGAACACCTCCGACATGCACCCGTTCATCCACCCGCTGACCGCTGCCACCGATCCGGCCTGGGAAGCGCGCAGTGACTGGGAAATCTACAAGGGCATTGCCAAGTCCTTCTCCAAGGCTGCCGAGGGGCATCTGGGTGTCGAGAAAGACGTGGTTACCCTGCCGCTGCTGCACGACGCGCCGGCGGAGCTGGGCCAGCCGTTCGATGTGAAAGACTGGAAAAAAGGCGAGTGCGACCTGATTCCGGGCAAGACCGCGCCCAACTTCATTACGGTGGAGCGGGATTACCCGAACACCTACGCCCGCTTTACTTCCCTTGGTCCGCTGATGGACAAGCTGGGTAACGGTGGTAAGGGCATCAACTGGAACACCGAGAAGGAAGTGAACTTCCTGAAGGACCTGAACTACACCCACCTTGAGGGTGCCAACGCAGGACGCCCGAAGATTGAGAGTGCCATTGATGCCGCCGAGGTCATCCTGACCCTGGCGCCGGAAACCAACGGCCAGGTGGCGGTAAAAGCCTGGGCGGCGCTGTCCGAGTTCACCGGCCTGGATCACACCCATCTGGCCACCAACAAGGAAGAGGAAAAAATCCGCTTCCGGGACATTGTGGCGCAACCGCGCAAGATCATCTCCAGCCCGACCTGGTCTGGCCTGGAAGACGAGCACGTGTCCTACAACGCTGGTTACACCAACGTCCACGAACTGATCCCCTGGCGCACCCTGACCGGTCGTCAGCAGTTCTACCAGGACCATGAGTGGATGCGTGCCTTTGGTGAGAGCCTGCTGGTGTACCGTCCGCCCATCAACACCAAGGCCGTGGGCAGCATGATCAACCAGCGCAGCAACGGTAACCCCGAAAAAGCGCTGAACTGGATCACGCCGCACCAGAAGTGGGGCATCCACAGCACCTACAGCGACAACCTGTTGATGCTGACTCTGTCCCGCGGTGGCCCGATTGTGTGGCTGAGCGAAGACGACGCCAAAGAGATCGGTGTGGAAGACAACGACTGGATCGAACTGTTCAACGCCAACGGCGCCATTGCCGCCCGGGCGGTGGTCAGCCAGCGGGTAATGCCCGGCATGGTGATGATGTACCACGCCCAGGAGCGGATCGTGAACATTCCCGGTTCCGAGATCACCGGTACCCGTGGCGGTATTCACAACTCGGTTACCCGGGTGTGTCCGAAGCCGACTCACATGATTGGTGGCTATGCCCAGTATTCCTACGGCTTCAACTACTACGGCACCGTAGGTTCCAACCGGGACGAGTTCGTGGTGGTCCGCAAGATGAAGAACGTGGACTGGCTCGACGGTGAAGGCAATGACTATGCTCAGGAGGCTGTAAAATGAAAATCCGTTCCCAAGTCGGCATGGTGCTGAACCTGGACAAGTGCATTGGTTGCCACACCTGTTCCGTCACCTGCAAAAACGTATGGACAAGCCGTGAAGGCATGGAATACGCCTGGTTCAACAACGTCGAAACCAAGCCTGGTATCGGCTACCCGAAAGAGTGGGAGAACCAGGACAAATGGAAGGGCGGCTGGATGCGTGACAGCTCCGGCAAGATCCGCCCCCGCATTGGTGGCAAGTTCCGGGTACTGGCGAACATTTTCGCCAACCCGGATCTGCCGGAAATCGACGACTACTACGAGCCGTTCGACTTCGATTACCAACACCTGCACACCGCCGGTGACAGCAAGCACCAGCCGGTCGCAAGGCCACGCTCGCTGATCTCCGGCGAGCGTATGAAGAAAATCGAATGGGGCCCGAACTGGGAAGAAATCCTGGGCACCGAGTTTGCCAAGCGCCGCAAAGACAAGAACTTTGACCAGGTGCAGGCAGACATCTACGGCCAGTTCGAAAACACCTTCATGATGTACCTGCCGCGCCTGTGCGAGCATTGCCTGAACCCGGCCTGTGTCGCTAGCTGCCCGAGCGGTGCCATCTACAAGCGGGAAGAAGACGGCATTGTGCTGATCGACCAGGACAAGTGCCGCGGCTGGCGGATGTGTGTCTCCGGCTGCCCGTACAAGAAGATCTACTTCAACTGGAAAACCGGCAAATCCGAAAAGTGCATCTTCTGCTACCCGCGCATCGAAGCCGGTATGCCGACCGTGTGTTCCGAGACCTGTGTGGGCCGGATCCGCTATCTGGGCGTGCTGCTGTATGACGCAGACCGTATCGAAGAAGTGGCCAGCACACCGGGCGAGCACGAGCTGTACGAGAAGCAGCTGGAAATCTTCCTGGACCCGTTCGACCCGAAAGTGATCGAACAGGCGAAGAAAGACGGCATCCCGATGAACGTCATCGAAGCCGCTCAGCAGAGCCCGGTGTACAAGATGGCGGTGGACTGGAAGCTGGCTCTGCCGCTGCACCCGGAATACCGCACTCTGCCGATGGTCTGGTACGTGCCGCCCCTGAGCCCGATCCAGTCCGCGGCGGAAGCCGGCAAGGTCGAGTTCGACGGCGTGCTGCCGAAGATCGAGAGCCTGCGGATTCCGGTCAAGTACCTGGCGAACCTGCTGACTGCCGGTGATGAGAAGCCCATCGTACTGGCCCTCAAGCGGATCATGGCCATGCGTTTGTACAAGCGCGCCGAAACCGTGGAAGGCAAGGAAGACCTGCGTGCCCTGGAAGAGTGTGGCCTGACCAAGGCCCAGGCGGACGAAATGTACCGCTACCTCGCTATCGCCAACTACGAGGATCGCTTTGTGATTCCCACCAGCCATCGTGAGCTGGCCAAGGAAGCCTTCCCGGATGCGACTGCTTACGGCGAGCGCGGCGGATGTGGCTTCAGCTTCGGCGACGGCTGCAACGGTGGTGACAGCGACTTCAGCCTGTTCGGCGGCAAGAAGCAGACCACCAGCATGGTCAGCAAACTGGCGACCGTGAAGCAGGTTGACCCGAAGCAGCTGCAGGACTGAGGAGGCCAAAATGCAACTTTTGAAAGTACTGGCGCGGGTACTGGAATACCCCACCGAAGAACTGCAGCAATCCAAAGACGCCCTGGTCGCCGCTGTCCTGGAGGACAGCCGGCTGCCGCGGCAAAACAAGGAACAACTGCTGACCTGTATTGACCGCCTGTGCGATGGTGACCTGATGGATCTTCAGGAAGCCTACGTAGGCACCTTCGACCGGGGCCGGGCGACCTCCCTGCTGCTGTTCGAACACGTGCACGGCGAATCCCGCGACCGCGGCCAGGCCATGGTGGACCTGATGGAGCAATACCGGGCCAACGGCCTGGAGATTGATGCCAAAGAACTGCCGGATTACCTGCCGCTGTTTCTGGAATACCTTTCCACTCGCCCGTGGGAAGAAATCCGCAACTGGCTGGAAGATATTCACCACATTCTGGGGTTGCTTGGAGAGCGCCTGTACCAGCGTGAAAGCCTCTACCACGTTGCGATGGATTCCCTGCTGGTGTTGTCCGGCCGCAAGGCCGACCGCCAGGAACTGGCTCAGCTCGTTGCCTCGGAAGAGCGCGACGACACCCCCGAAGCACTGGACAAGGTCTGGGAAGAGGAAATGGTGAAATTTGTGGATGACCAGGGCAGCTCCTGTGGCACCGGTGGCGTGGTTGGACAGCGCCGCCGCGAACTGGAACAGACCCAGACCATTCACCTGAGTGATCAGCTGATGACGGACGCAACGCCCCGTCCGGCAGGGCGCGCCTGAGGCGCAGGAGGAAAAGACAATGTCCTATATCAACACACTCTTGTTCGGAATCTATCCCTACATCGCCCTGCTGGTACTGTTTGTCGGTACCTGGGCGCGTTACGACCATGGCCAGTTCACCTGGAAGGCCCATTCCAGCCAGATGCTGCGCAAGAAAAACATGGTGATGGCCAGCGTGCTGTTCCACGTCGGCGTCCTGGTGATCTTCTTCGGCCACCTGGTAGGCCTGCTCACTCCGCACTGGGCCTACGAGTGGATCATCACCCCGGGCCAGAAACAGGTGATGGCGATCCTGGTGGGCGGTATTGCCGGCATCATGGCCATCATCGGTGGCGGCATGCTCGCCTGGCGCCGCATGACCGACCCGCGGGTTCAGGCCAGCAGCACCTTCGCCGACAACATGATCATCATCATTCTGGTGGTTCAGTTGGTACTCGGGATGCTCACCATCCTGCCTACCATGGGCCACCTCGACGGCAGCACTATGCTCAAATTCTCCGCCTGGGCCCAGGGCGTGTTCACCCTGGAAGGATCTGGCATCGCCGCCTACATTGCCGACGTGCACTGGATCTACAAGACCCACATCTTCCTGGGCCTGACCATCTTCGTACTCTTCCCGTTCACCCGACTGGTGCACATGCTTAGCGTGCCAGTGGAGTATTTCGGGCGGAAGTACCAGGTGGTTCGCAAGCGCGCCTGAACGGATACAGCCACCCTCTCTTTCCGGGAGGGTGGCTGGCAAACTGATTGACGGAGAGTCGCACCATGCAACTGATCCCAACCGGCGAAGCCGGCAAACCCAGAAACCAGTTCCCGCCGGTCTATGTGGGTGAGACTCTCATCCACGAAGACGACATCGCCCGGGAAATGCAGCACCACCCCGCCGAGGAATTGGCGGAAGCCTGGCACGAAGCTGCCAGAAGCCTTGCCATCCGTGAACTGTTACTGCAACAGGCCAGCCGCCTGAACCTGGATAACATCGAAGACGAAGAAGATCGCATCGCCCGGGTGCTGGAACTCGAGCTCAATGTGCCAGACCCGAGCGAACAGGATTGCGAACGCTTCTACGCCGCCAACCCAGGCCGCTTCTGCAGCCCCACCATCATGGCCGTCAGCCACATACTGCTGGCTGCCGCTCCGGATGATATTGAAGAGCGCATGCGCCAGGAAGAAGCCGGCCGACAACTCCTGTCCGCGCTTCTGGACGGCCGCTCCCAGTTCAACGAACTGGCCAAACAATATTCCGCCTGCGAATCCCGCCACCAGGGCGGCAGCCTTGGCCAAATCAGCAAAGGCCAGACCGTCGAAGAATTCGAGCGCCCGGTCCTGAGCCTGAACGAAGGCCTGCACCCGGAACTGATCGAAAGCCGCTATGGCTGGCACATCGTTCGAGTAGACCAGCGAATCAACGGCGAACTGTTACCTTATGAACATGTAAAACCACAAATTCGCCAGTACCTGAGCGAAAGCGTGACCCGCCGGGCATTCCGGCAATACCTGCAGGTATTGGCTGCGGAAACCGGTGTGGAGGGCGTTGATCTGGAGCTGCCTGATTCGCCTTTGATGCAATGACTGCTTGGTTAGCAAAGCGAATAATTGAGCTAAGTCAATTACCCAGGAATAACACCAAGGATACCCCCATCGGGGGAGCGATTTTTCATCAGTATCCTTCTAGTATTTAAAATAAGATTTTGAATGCATGAATATGCAGAGAGGGTACACCCATGGCCATGACACAAACTGCTGAACAGCGATATACCAAGCCGGTGCTTGTCGCCATCAACAAACCACTTGATGAAGAAGACAGCCTGGAAGCGCTTCGCAGCCATGCCCTGTTCTGCAATCTGCGCCCGAAAGACCTCGATAGTCTGATCCAGCAATCGCGCCGGCTGAGACTCGGTCACCACCAGCTGCTCTACCGTCAGGATATGCCGGCCCATCACTTCTTCTTTGTGATTTCTGGTCGCCTGCGTCTGTATCGCCTCGATTCCTCCGGCGTAGACCGAACCCTTGACAGTATTGCACCCGGGGACTGTTTTGCCGAAGTCATGATTTATGCCAATCCGCCCAGGTATGCATGCTACGCAGAGGCCCTGAAGTCCAGCGAAGTGCTCATGATCCCGGTTAAAGCTTATCGGGAATTGCTGGATCGGAATCCCGAGTATGCCCAGGCGGCCCTGAGCCACTACGCCATGCGTGCGGTGTCCAGATTCCACGATCTTGAGATCATGACCGTCCAGAATGCCCGGGATCGTTTGATTCGTTACCTCATTGATTTGCTGCCGAACGGCGCGGAGGAAGGTGGCGAAGTCGAGTTGCCGTTGCCCAAATGCCTGGTGGCTTCACGCCTGGCCATGCAGCCCGAGACTTTCTCCAGAATACTGGCAGATCTCAAGTCTAATGGTTTGATCAGAGTGAATCGCAGCAAGCTCTTTATTTCCGACCCTCAGCGGCTGATCGCTATCAGCCAATAGCCTCTCCGGGCCTCCGGGCCCGGCTTTTTTGACCGCCTTGAACATCAGGGGATAGTGATGATCAGCAGTTACCAGGATCTTGTTCAGGCCAGCCGGAAAGAACCGGAGCCCCAGCGGTTTCTGTTCGTTTTTTGCAAAGCCGAATTACCAGACGACGCCAGTGCCGCAGAACGGGCTGCTTTTGAACGCGGCGAGGGTGGCGCACTGACGCCGGTTATCTGTGTCGACAAAACCCCCGATGAGGTTCCTTATTTCGATGTGTTAGCGGAGGAATCCCGCGCGACAGGCCAGGACTGGGACATGGTATTTGTCGCGGCCATGTCGGGCCGTGGCGGCCATGCTCCTTCCAGTGATGAGGCCCAGCAACCCCTGACCATGATGGTGGAAAGCATCCGCATGGGGCATCTGGGCAATTACCTTCCCCTCAACAAAGCCGGCCACGCCATTAGCCTTGACTGAACTCAAGGCGCCTCTGTTTGGCCGAGGACTATCCTCAAAGAGGTATTTGATTTTCCTCAAAATTGAACGACCCTTGATGTAATCCATGGGGTATTGGGAGTTGTAGTGAGAAACGTCCTCCGTTGTGCGCTATCCATCTTGATGATACTTGCTGCTTCGCTGAGCTGGGCCCAGCCGTTATCGGAATACAGCCCTCCGGCCGGACGCCAGCTTATCGAAAAAGCCTTCCCGGAAGCGACAGAACTCCAGCCGATGGAGGGCAACCGTGCCATCCAGCAGGTGTATTCCGGTGAGGAGCTTATAGGCTACGCCTACCAGTCCCTGGACTTTGTCCAGACCCCCGCCTATTCCGGCAAGCCCCTGAATGCCATGGTGGTGCTCGATACCGCCGGAGAAATTCGTGCCGCCAAAGTCATACATCACGATGAACCCATCCTGCTGGTGGGTATCCCCGAAAGCAAGATGCATGAGTTCACTGACCAGTACACCGGTCTGAAAGCCGACCAGCGGGTGACCGTTGGGGGCACGTCTACCGAACGCAAGGTGGCGGTGGATGGCTTGTCCGGCGCTACGGTCACCGTGATGGTTATTAACGAAGTCATCATGCGCACTGCCCACCGGGTGGGGGTCGAGATTGGGTTGATTGAAGGTGGCAAAAGCAACCGTCCGCCCATGGCCAATGTGAACTCGGAACAGTTTCAGGAGAAGTCCTGGCAGGAGTTGACCGGTGACGGTTCCATTCGCCGCCTGGTGTTGACCAAAGGGCAGGTCGACGACTCTTTTGTGGGGACCCCTGCCGAGGGCATCGAAACTGCAGACGCGGGCGAACGCGATGACATCCTGATCGAGCTCTACGCTGCTTATCTGGATGCGCCGACCATTGGCCGCAACCTTCTGGGTGAAAACCAATACCAGTGGCTGATGTCGGAGCTCCAGGAGGGGGAACATGCCATCGCGGTGATGGCCAACGGTGAATACTCCTTTAAAGGTTCTGGCTACGTACGGGGCGGCATTTTCGACCGGGTGCAGATCCGCCAGTTCGGCGACACCTTCAACTTCCGGGATCTGGATTTCCACCGGCTCAGTGACGTCTACGCCGAGGGCATGCCCGAGTTTTCGGAAATGGCGATCTTTATTGTGCGCCAGCAGTACAACTTCGACCCTGGCACCCCGTGGACGCTGGAACTGACGGTCAAGCGCCAGACTGGCCCGCTCGACAGCGAATTTCAGGTGTTTCCGCTGGAGTACCAGTTGCCGGACCAGTATTACACCCGTCCGGAGCCTGTATTGACCGAGGAAGAATGGCTCGAAACCCAGCCGCTGTGGATTCAGGTGTGGTACCAGAAGCAGTTCCAGATCACCGTGCTGGGTCTTGGTATAGCCGTACTGCTGTTCATCCTGTTCTTCCAGGACTGGCTGGTTCAGAAGCCGAAAATGATGCGCTGGATTCGCCATGGCTTCCTGGTTTACACCCTGTTCTTCATTGGCTGGTATGCCCTGGGTCAGCTTTCCATCGTCAATGTGCTGACGTTTGTGAACAGCCTGATCAGCGGCTTCAAATGGGAAACCTTCCTGATCGATCCGATCATGTTCGTACTCTGGGCCGTGGTGGCTGGCATCGTCCTGCTATGGGGTCGGGCGGTCTACTGTGGCTGGCTATGCCCGTTCGGCGCCCTGCAGGAGTTGATCAATGAAATCGCCCGCAAGCTCAAGGTACCGCAGTACACCGTGCCTTTTGCCTGGCACGAGCGCCTGTGGGCCATCAAGTACATCATCCTGCTGGTGCTGTTTGGTATTTCTCTGGAGTCCATGGCCACCGCCGAGCGCATGGCGGAAGTGGAGCCGTTCAAGACCGCCATTACCCTGCACTTTGATCGCACCTGGCCATTCGTGACCTACGCTGTGCTGTTGCTGGTGGTCAATATCTTCACCCGCAAGGTGTACTGCCGCTACCTGTGCCCGCTGGGTGCCGCCCTGGCATTGCCCACCAAACTGCGAGTGTTTGACTGGCTCAAGCGTCGCAAGGAATGCGGTAACCCCTGCCGTCTCTGCGACAAGGAATGCGAAGTCCAGGCTATCCATCCGGATGGACACATCAACTACATGGAATGTCACTACTGCCTGGATTGCCAGATGACCTATTTCGATGACCACAAGTGCCCGCCGCTGATCGTGAAGCGCCGTGGCAAGCGCCGTGGTCATAACGCACCCGGCCACCCTGAGGAAATTCCGGTGGTGCAGGTGAACTGAGTAGTCCCGAGGAGCCAACCATAAGGCCCCGGAAAGCCATGAGAAGCAATAACCGCCATAACCAATAACGGAGTTGGATGCTATGAAAAAAAGAGATGATCTGACCAAGGACACGCCGGAGGTTTCCGAAGGTGGTCTGAGCCGTCGTCGCTTTATGGGTGCGGCTGCGCTGGCCGGTGTCGCTGGTGCAACCGGTCTGGGCACCTCGGTCATGTCCCGTGAGACCTGGGCTGCAGCTGCTGAAGAAGCCCGCAACAAGGCTCACGTCGCCCCGGGCGAGCTGGATGAGTACTACGGTTTCTGGAGTGGTGGCCACCAGGGCGAAGTGCGCGTGCTTGGCGTGCCCTCCATGCGTGAACTGATGCGTATTCCGGTATTTAACGTGGATTCCGCAACGGGTTGGGGTATTACCAATGAAAGTAAGGAAATCCTGGGCGGTGATCAGCAGTACCTGAACGGCGACTGCCACCACCCGCACATTTCCATGACTGACGGTCGTTACGATGGTAAGTACCTGTTTATCAACGACAAGGCCAACACCCGGGTTGCCCGTATCCGTCTGGATATCATGAAGACGGACAAGATTACCCACATCCCGAACGTTCAGGCCATCCATGGTCTGCGCCTGCAGAAAGTACCCAAGACCAACTACGTGTTCTGTAACGCCGAGTTCGTCATCCCGCAGCCCAACGACGGCACGGATTTCAGCCTGGACAACAGCTACACCATGTTCACCGCCATCGACGCAGAAACCATGGATGTGGCCTGGCAGGTCATCGTTGACGGTAACCTGGATAACACCGATGCCGACTACACCGGCAAGTACGCTGCTTCTACCTGTTACAACTCAGAGCGTGCCGTTGATCTTGCGGGCACCATGCGTAACGACCGCGACTGGGTGGTTGTGTTCAATGTGGAGCGCATTGCTGCAGCGGTAAAAGCCGGCAACTTCAAGACCATTGGCGATTCGAAGGTGCCGGTTGTCGACGGCCGAGGCGAATCCGAATTCACCCGCTATATTCCTGTGCCGAAGAACCCGCACGGTCTGAACACCTCTCCCGATGGCAAGTACTTCATTGCCAACGGCAAGCTGTCACCAACGGTATCCGTGATTGCCATTGATAAACTGGACGATCTGTTCGAAGACAAGATCGAACTGCGCGACACCATCGTGGCCGAGCCGGAGCTGGGTCTCGGACCCCTACACACTACCTTCGACGGCCGTGGCAATGCCTACACCACGCTGTTTATCGACAGCCAGGTGTGCAAGTGGAATATTGCCGATGCCATCAAGCACTACAACGGTGACAAGGTAAATTACATCCGTCAGAAGCTGGACGTGCAGTATCAGCCGGGCCACAACCACGCATCGCTGACTGAATCCCGCGATGCTGATGGCAAATGGCTGGTTGTTCTGTCCAAGTTCTCGAAAGACCGTTTCCTGCCGGTTGGCCCGCTCCATCCTGAGAACGATCAGCTGATCGATATTTCCGGTGAGGAAATGAAACTGGTCCACGATGGCCCGACCTATGCCGAGCCGCATGACTGTATCCTGGTACGTCGTGATCAGATCAAGACCAAGAAGATCTACGAGCGCAACGACCCCTACTTCGCCAGCTGTCGTGCCCAGGCGGAGAAGGACGGTGTGACTCTGGAATCCGACAACAAGGTCATCCGTGATGGCAACAAGGTACGTGTTTACATGACCTCCGTTGCGCCTCAGTACGGTATGACCGAGTTCAAGGTGAAGGAGGGTGATGAAGTCACTGTGTATATCACCAACCTCGATATGGTTGAGGACGTGACCCACGGCTTCTGTATGGTGAACCATGGTGTGAGTATGGAGATCAGCCCGCAGCAGACCGCTTCCGTGACCTTTACGGCAGGTAAGCCAGGGGTTTACTGGTACTACTGCAACTGGTTCTGTCATGCTCTCCACATGGAGATGGGCGGGCGGATGCTCGTCGAAAAGGCCTGATAGAGAGTTGCCTGACTTGGGGTCCCGTTTTCGGGGCCCCTGGTTGCTTATCACTATCCCGAGATCTATTGATGTATCAACTATTGCGTTATGGAGTGGCCCTGTCAGTCGCTCTGTTTGCGCTCTCCGCCAACGCGGACCTGCAGCAAGAGCTGGATAACCTGGCCCCGGGTTCGTCGTTCGAACTTCCTCCGGAAACCTTGTCTTCACTGGCTATCAGGGTGCCCGGGGTATCTGTGTCCTGCGCCCCGGAAACGGTGATTGACGGTGCCGGGCAGGGCAATGCGGTTGAGATTCTGGCCGAGCGGATAACGTTTTCCGGTTGCCAGGTTCGCAATTGGGGCAAAGACCTGAACGAACTGGATGCGGGAATCTTCGTGGCCCGCGAGGCGCAGGGGGCGGTGGTGGAAAACAACCGTCTGCAGGGCCCGGCGTTCGGCGTGTGGCTGGATGCAACACCGGATGTGACCGTAAGGGAAAATCACATTCGCGGTGATACCAGCCTGCGGTCCCAGGATCGGGGCAACGGTATTCACCTGTTCAATACCACGGGTGCGCTGATTGAAGGCAACGATATCAGCCAGACCCGCGATGCCATTTACATAGAGACCGCGAACCGAAATACCATTCGCGGCAATGTGATGAGTGATCTCCGTTACGGTATTCATTACATGTATTCGATGCATAACCTGCTGGAAAACAACGTCACTCGGGGCACGCGTACCGGGTATGCGTTAATGCAGAGCAAGTACCTCAAGGTATTCAATAACCGCTCTGAGAATGACGAGAACTACGGCATTCTGATGAATTTCATCACCAACTCCGAGTTGCGCAATAACGTGGTTACCGGAGTGTCCCAGGGCCAGAGCGCCGGGGTGGTGATTTCCGGTGCCGAGGGTAAAGCGGTGTTTATCTACAACTCGCTGTACAACACCTTCGAAGGCAATTATTTCGGCCAGAGCAATATCGGTATTCATCTGACCGCAGGTTCCGAGGAAAACCAGGTGTTCAACAACGCCTTTGTGGAAAACCAGCGTCAGGTGAAGTATGTGGCTACCCGCACCCAGTCCTGGGCCGAGGATGGCAAGGGCAACTACTGGAGTGACTATCTGGGCTGGGACCGAAATCAGGACGGCCTGGGTGATGTGCCCTATGAGCCGAACGACAACGTCGATCGGCTGCTTTGGAAATATCCGGAGGCCAAGGTGCTGATGTTCAGCCCGGCGGTGGATACCCTGCGTTGGGTGCAGGATGCTTTCCCGGTAGTGAAGTCTGCCGGGGTGAGTGACCCCCACCCCTTGATGCGAATTCCCGACCACCTGCAATCGGAGATCCGATGAACTGTTTTCGACTGGAGAACGTCAGCCACCGTTACGACAAGGCCACGGTGCTGCACGGGGTAGATCTTCGGCTGGAGCCGGGGGAAATCCTGGGCCTGTTCGGCCACAACGGGGCGGGCAAAACCACCTCGATCAAGCTTATTCTGGGTCTGATGCAGCCCACCGAGGGCAAGGTTTCCGTGCTGGAAGGCGCGGCTGGCGATCCGCAGGTAACCCAGCACATCGGCTACCTGCCGGAGAACGTGATGTTCTACCCGCAGCTGACCGGCCGGGAAATTCTCAGCCACTTTGCCCGCCTCAAAGGCGCGCCGCTGAAGCAGGTGCCTGAACTGTTGGAGCAAGTTGGCCTGAGAGACGCCATGGACGCCCGCACCAAAACCTATTCCAAAGGCATGCGCCAGCGTCTTGGCCTGGCCCAGGCTCTGCTCGGCAAGCCCAAATTGCTGATGCTGGACGAACCCACCGTCGGCCTGGACCCGGTTGCAACGGCGGATCTGTACCGCCTGCTGCGCCAGCTTCGGGATGAGGGGGCCGGAATCGTGCTCTGTTCGCACGTACTGCCGGGGGTCGAACCTTACATCGATCGCGCTGCGATTCTGACCGAAGGCGCCCTGAAAGCGTCTGGAGACCTGCCATCGCTGCGGCGGCAGGCAAACATGCCGGTCACCCTGACCGTACAGCCCGCCACCAGCCTGTCGGCGCTGGAGAAAGCCATTGACCAGGCCGACCAGCGAGCCGGCTTGATGATGAAAAGTGAAAACGGACGGTTGCAGGTAGACGTGAGACCTCAGGAAAAAATGGAACTGATCAAGACCTTGATGGCCTCCGGCGAAGTGGCAGATCTGGGCATCCATCAGCCCAGCCTGGAAGACATCTACGTACACTTTATTGGCTCGGGTGGTCTGGCCCACCGGGGAGGAAGCCAATGAGCGCCATCTGGACCATCGCCCGCAAGGAACTAAGCGACAGCTTCCGAAACCGCTGGCTGGTTGCCATTTCCCTGGTGTTCGCCACTTTGGCCCTGGGCATTGCCTGGTTCGGCGCCGCCGCCTCCGGGCAGGTGGGCTACGCCTCCACACCTGCGACCATTGCCAGCCTGGCCAGCCTGGGCATCTTCCTGATTCCGCTCATAGCGTTGCTGTTGGCATACGACGCCATCGTGGGGGAAGAAGAGGGCGGCACCCTTTTGCTACTGATGACCTACCCCCTCAGTAAAAGCCAGTTACTGTTGGGCAAATTCCTCGGCCACGGCCTGACCCTGGCGCTGGCCACCATCATCGGCTTCGGTGTGGCTGGTATTGCCATTGCCGTGTTGGTGGAAGATGTTGCCATTGCCGCCCTGGCAGTGGCCATGGGGCGTTTTGTGGGCTCCACCGTTTTGCTGGGCTGGGGCTTTATCGCACTGGCCTACCTGGTGAGCGTACGGGTGAGCGAGAAACCGGTCGCTGCCGGTCTGGCCCTGGCCATCTGGTTCTTTTTTGTACTGATCTTCGACCTGATGCTGCTGGGCACCCTGGTGGCCAGCGAAGGCAAACTGAATCCCGAACTGCTGCCCTGGCTGCTAATGCTAAACCCCACTGACATCTACCGCCTGCTCAACATCGTCGCCTTCGGCGACAGCGGTCAACTCAGTGGCGTACTCAGCCTGGGTGCAGACCTGCCTATCGGCGCTGCGGGCCTTTGGCTAGGCCTGATCCTGTGGTGTGCCATACCCCTGGCCGGCGCACTGTTACTGTTCAAAAACCGACGAATCTGATCCCGACCGGAGACACACAAACATGGCAAACCCAGCAACCAAATGGCTCATCGCCGCCTTCGCCGCCACCCTTCTGGCGGGCTGCTCCGGCAGTGAACCCGAAATCGTTGAAAAACCCGACCCGGTGCACTTTGAATCCGGCGACGAGTGCCACGTCTGCGGCATGGTCATCACCAACTTCCCGGGCCCAAAAGGCCAGGCCTTCACCGAGCGAGAGCAGAACATCCGGAAATTCTGCTCCACCAAAGACATGTTCGCCTGGTTCCTGCAGCCGGAAAACGAAAACCGGGATCACACCCTCTACGTCCACAATATGGCCGAAACCCACTGGGACAGCCCGGATGACACCCACCTGATCGACGCCCGCGAGGCCTTCTACGTGGTCGGCTCAAATCTTAACGGCGCCATGGGCCCAACCCTGGCCTCGTTCGCCAACAAAACCGACGCCACAGACTTCGCGGCCGAGCATGGCGGCAACGTACTGGCGTTTGCCGAGGTCACGCTGGAGCATCTGAATAATGGTATGACGATGCACGATATGAGCGGGATGGATGATATGGCTGGTATGCATGAAGATCATGACGTAAACGGAGAGTCTGAAATGGCCCATTAAAACATGGGCTCCTTGGCGATTACTCCAGTGCTCTAAAGATCAGGTGCGGGTAGCCTTTCCAAAAATTTGCGGAGCCAAGGATGGCGGAGCAGAAGCGCCACAGGGGCTCAGCCGAGCGCTTATGAAGCGAAGCTTCATGCGAAAGCTGGGCGACCACAATCTGTGATTGTGGGCCGGACCCCGAAGGGGTGCCGTAAGGAGCGTTTTTTGGAAAGGCTACCCGCACCTGATCAAACGCCAGAGTCAGCAGGCTACGTTTATCAGTTTGCAGAAAAGGTCAGCCGCCAGTCATATTCATAAACCGAAGAATCTGCACATCCCCATTGCTGGAAAAATGATGCCGCTCCGGCTTCAGATCCATGGCCTTGATGATCGCCTCCTGCAGCTTGTCATCCGTCACCGGATGCCCCCGCAACACACGGCGAAGATCCACCGAATGCTCATTGCCCAGGCACAGCAGCAGACGCCCCTCCACCGTCACCCGAACCCGATTGCAGGTCGAACAGAAATTGTGGGAATGCGGCGAAATGAACCCGACACGAACCTCACTGTCCGGCATCCGGAAATAACGCGCGGGGCCACCGGAATCCTCCGTTGCCGGAATCAGCTCATGGTGCCTGCGGATAATGTCGCGCACCTCCTCACTGGTGCACAGTGCCAAACCGCGGTCATGCTCCGAAATCTGCCCCAGCGGCATCTCCTCAATAAAACTGATGTCTACCTGCTTTTGACGGGCAAACTCAATCAGCTCCGGAATCTCCTCGTCGTTGCGGCCTTTCATCACCACCGTGTTCAACTTGATACCACGGAAGCCTGCGTCCCGGGCGGCATCAATACCATCCAGAACCTGGCTGAGATTACCGGTGCGGGTAATGGCGCGGAATTTATCAGCGTCCAGGGAATCCAGACTGATATTGAGACGGTGCAAACCGGCCTTACGCAATGGTTCCGCCATGGTGGGCAACTGACTGCCGTTGGTGGTCATGGCGAAATCACGGAGGCCATAAGTGCCGACTTCGCGTACCAGCTCGAGGATATCGCGGCGCACCAGAGGCTCTCCGCCGGTCAGCCGGATCTTCTCCGTCCCCAGAGCAACAAAGTTCCGTGCCAGCCGGGCGATCTCTTCAAGCGTCAATACCTGTTGGCGCGGGAGAAAGGTCATGTCTTCCGCCATGCAATACACGCAGCGGAAGTCACAGCGGTCGGTCACCGACAGGCGAACATAGTTTACTGTGCGGCCAAAGCGGTCTGTCAGTCGGGTCTGGGGCATTGAAGCCAGGTCCTGTTGCAATATCACCATGAGTTTAGGGCAAGTATGGCAAAGCGCGCGGCGGATTCCGATACCCCTCGGGGAGTATCTCCCGCGACCTTGCAAAGCCATCGGTCTTCCTCTATAACATTTAAATAAAATATATGTTAAAAAGTGGAGCGACACCAATCGCAATGGTGTTGTCAGTTTAATACCCATCAAAAGCTTGGGAGACCGCTATGTGGTTCTACGAGAAATGGCTCGCTCGCGCTAATGCGGGTGTTCTGGTCAGTGTGCTCGGATTACTGTTAACCGTTGCTTTGGCATATCCTCTAGCGGCCAGATTGCCAATCGCGGTTCAGATACTCGCCCACATGGGAACGTTAATCTTCGCAGTCGGGGTGAAAATCGCGTATGTCGCCCGCTTGGCGTTCCTCAGTAAACTGGGAAGACCTGTGCACTGAATCACGGTAGAATAGATGCAGTTATGAACGGTCAAGAGGCCCACGCCATGGGCGCACAGCCAGGTAAAACCGGTTTCCGGATTCTTGCGTATATGAGTGTGGGGTTGGCGGCAGCGGGTGTGGTTTTGCCGCTTTTGCCAACAACCCCTTTTGTTATTCTCGCGGCCTTTTTCGCCAGCAAGAGCTCCCCGGCCTTTGCCCGGTGGTTGGAAGAGCACCCGACATTCGGCCCAGCGATTGAAGAATGGCGCGCCCGGCGTGCCATTCCACGCAAAGCCAAGTTGCTGGCCTTTGCCATGATGGGGCTGAGTTGGAGCATGCTGGTCTGGCTTGGATCGCCGGTTCTGGTACTGGCTGTCTCGGGGCTGTTTTTACTGGGTGTTGCCGGCTATATGCTGAGCCGGCCATCCTACTGATGTTTTTCGGTCATTTTGGAGTCATGAATGCACATCACCCGTTATACCGATTACTCACTCAGAGTGCTGATCTATCTGGCTGCAGAGGGTGATCGTCTGGCGACCATTCAGGAAATTGCCGACAGCTACGACATCTCCAAGAATCATCTGATGAAAGTGGTTCACCAACTGAACAAGAAAGGGTACATCGAGACTATCCGTGGCAAGAAGGGCGGGATGAGGCTGCATATGGCGCCGCAGGATATCAATATCGGAATCCTGGTGCGCGAAACCGAGCAGGACCTCAGCATCGTGGAATGTTTTTCCTCCAAAAATGCCTGCAAGATCACTCCGGTATGCGGACTTAAATCCATGTTTGGTGAAGCCCTGAAAGCCTTCCTTGAGGTGCTTGATCGATACACGCTCGCCGACGTGATTCAGGACCACCACCGACCACAGCTGTTGCGACTGCTCCAGATTGCTTGATTGCTGAACTGACGCACTGCTGTATTTGCAGTGCGTCAGACCTCCCAGGCTTCAATCGAGTATCCAGAGTTATACGTTTACGGGGTTCGCGGACCTCCGTTCCGGCAGTGAATATCGCAGGACTCTCTGCAGCACAGTTTTATACTGGCTCATAAATGAGCCCGTGTTGTAGTGAATGCCGTGTTTGCGACAGATTTCCTGCACCCGCTCGGAAACCTCAGGATACCGGTGTGCTGGCAGATCTGGAAACACGTGATGCTCGATCTGGTAGCTCAGGTGTCCACTCAGAATGTGCAGCCAGCGGCCACCTGTGAAGTTGGAAGAGCCGGTAAGCTGGCGCAGATACCAATGGCCCTTGCTCTCACCTTCGCATTCCCGTTCCGTAAAGGTTTCTGCATCCTGAGTGAAGTGACCGCAGAAAATCACCGTTGAGGCCCAGAGGTTCCGGATCAGGTTAGCCCCGACGTTGCCGGCCAGCACGATAGGGGCCACTGGTAGAGTCAGCAATGGAAAGAAGACATAATCCTTGAATGCCTGGCGGCCGCCTTTACGGAAAAAGTCTTTCAGGAACGGCACTTTCTCGCGCCAGGAAATCTCCCGGCGACGTAGCTTCTCGGTTTCCAGTTCATGTAAACCTACACCCCACTGAAAGAACACGCTCAGCAAGATGTAGTTGATGAACTGCAACGTGTGCCAGGGTTTCCAGGGCTCTTCGTCGCTCAGGCGTAGCACCGCATAACCGTAGTCCCGGTCTTTGCCGATGATGTTGGTGTAGGTGTGGTGCTCGTAATTGTGAGTACGGCGCCAGGATTCACTGGTGCACACCGTATCCCACTCGTAGGTCTGTGAGTTGAGGGTGGGATCGTTCATCCAGTCGTACTGGCCATGCATCACGTTGTGGCCAATTTCCATATTCTCCAGAATCTTGGCCACGCCGAGGGTGGCCGTTGCCGCCACAAACACCGGCGGAATAAAGCCGAAGGGCATCATCACCCGGCCGCCTACTTCAAGGGCGCGGTGCAGGCGAACGATCTTGCGAATGTAGCGGGCATCCCGCTCGCCAAGATCGGCCAATACTTCATCGCGTACTGTATCCAGATCTTTCTGAAGCTCGTTGAGCTGTTGTTCATCAAGTTTGATCATAAGGTCTCCTTGCGGCTGTATGAGGCCGCGCTCGAATTCTGTGTGTCAGGCTTCCAGAGTCACCGGGCCACGGGGTACGGAAATGCAGAGTTGAACGCTTTCCTCTCCGGGACCGGAAGCTTTACCCGTCAGCCGGTTAATCACGGTGCCGCTGGTTTTTCGGCAACTGCATTGGTGGCAAATGCCCATGCGGCAGCCGTATTGAGGTTTGAGGCCCGCGGCTTCTGCGATCTCCAGCAGTGTGGCATCGCCGGAAGAGTCCACATTGAGGTCCGCGCGGGCAAAACTCACTTCGCCGCCGAGTGTTTCATCACCCAGAGGGGAGGAGATCGGAGGGGCGAAAAACGTACAGTGAATCTGCTCTTCGCCGAGACCGCGCTGGTAAAGCAGGTCATTGGCAAGATCCATCAGCCCGCCCGGTCCGCACAGATAAACCTCGCGGGCCTTCAGACCGGGCACGGAATCCAGGTCGGCGTCGTTGAGGTAGCGCGGCTCGTCGGTTTCGTGGGTGCATATAATACGGACCGAGAGTGCCGAGTATCTTGCCGCCAGTGCTTCCAGTTTTTCACTGGCGATCACGTCCTCCTGAGTGCGAACAAAGTAGAGCAGCGTGACCGGTGCCCGGAAGTGCTCTGCCGCCATGGTCTCCAGCAGGCTTAGAATCGGCGTAATGCCGCTGCCCCCGGCAATAAACAGCACCGGTTTGGGCATGGCTGGCATCAGAAAGTCGCCAAAGGCTTCGGTCAGGCCCAGCACCGCACCTTCTTCCAACTGATCATGCAGCCAGTTGGTCACCAGCCCTCCTGGCAGGCGTTTGATGGTCAGTGTGACCACGCCGTCGTTCTGCCAGAGCAGGGGGGAGCTGGACAGACTGAAGGTGCGCTGGCGTCGCACACCATCAATATCTACACAGATGTTCACGTGCTGGCCGGCACGAAAGCCGCTCCATCGGCTGGCAGGCCGGAGCACAAAGGTCTTGGTGTCGTGAGTCTCGACCAGAATACGCTCTACCCGTGCAGGTGTGTACGCTTGTATCCACATGGGATTGATGGCCTCCGCCAGTGGATCAAAATAACTGGCAGGGTTGCTTCGATTCAATAACTGTCGGCCAAGCCAGTGCATGGCGCGGGTCTGGTTCATTTTTGCCAACATAGGTTTTCTCCAAAGTTTGTACCTGATCGTTGGTAACGATGTGTACAATTGTTCACTTATGTGTACGACTGTACACAGTGAGGGTTGTCGTAACAATCAGGGGGGCGCTTCGTTGGCTCGAAATGACAAGTTTTGCGGACTTTTCTTCCGTCAGATGTGTACACTTGTTACCGCAACAATCGTGATAGGAAGACCATGGCAGACAGACCGAAACGCAGGCCCGGCGAAACTCGAGAGAAGCTGATGAACGCAGCGCTGACTCTGGTGGGCAAGGGGCGACACTTTGCCAGCCTCGGTATTCGGGAAGTGACCCGGCAGGCCGGCGTGGTGCCAACGTCGTTCTATCGCCACTTTCGCAGCATGGACGACCTGGGTTTGCAGCTGGTGGACGAGCTAGGGCTGGTCCTCAGGCGGATGATGAGGGAGGCCCGGGCCAACGTGTTGCAGGCCGACAAGCTGATTGAGGAATCGGTGGGTATCTTTGTGGCCCATGCCCAGGCCAACCGCAGTTTTTTTCTGTTTATGGCGCAGGGGCTGGCAGGCGAGAGCCGGGCCGTTCAGGAAGGGATTCGCAGCGAGATGCGGTTTTTTGCCAGCGAACTGGCCAATGACTTACGCCGGCTCCGGCTCATGGAGCACCTGAGCGATGCCGATCTGGATATGACCTGTGATCTGGTGGTGCGCACCGTCGCCTTCAGTCTGACCGATCTGCTCAGCATTTCCGAAGACGACGATTATCAGATCGGCCAGGTGCGAAAACGCACCACCCGATTCCTGCAGATGATTTTTGTCGGGGCTGGTCACTGGCAAAGCGACTGACCCCGTCCTGGGTTACTTGCGGGTTCGGGCGCGCTTCTTCTTCGGCGGCAGTATCAGCGATTCCAGCTCATCCAGAGCCTCACCGGTATAAACCGCCAGTTTCTGCATGCTCGGCAGCGTATCCCGGCAGCCGGTAAAACCGAAATTCAGCGATCCGGCATAGCTCAGGCAGGTGATGTTCAGGGCGCCGCCGTGAGCGATCAGCGATACCGGATACATGGCCTCAAGCCGGGCACCTTCATAATACAGCGTGTCTTCCGGGCCGGGCACGTTGGAAATGGTCACGTTGAAGACGGGGCGCATCCTCCCCCCGAGACCTGACATCAACTGCAGAATGTAGGGTGACATCAGCAGCATGGTGTACTGGGTCAGGGCACTTTTGGGAAGTTTCTGCAGGTGCTCCTTGGCCCGTCGGGTCGAGGTTTTGATCTGTCGCAGGCGGTTCAACGGGTCAGCTTCGTCGGTGGCCAGCGAGGCAATCATGAAACTGATCTGGGTGCCCGTACCCTCGTCGTCTGCCGGCCGGATATTCACCGGTATACCAGCCGTCAGCGGGTTGTCGGGCAGATTGTTCTGCTCGGCCAGAAAGCGACGCAATGCTGTGCCACACAGGTAAAGCACGATGTCGTTCAAGGAGCCGCCGGAAGCATGGGCCAGGTTTTTCAGTCGGTCCAGTTGATAATGCTGGGTGGCGAAACGTCGCTGCGCGGTAACCCGGTGATTGAGCACCGAAACCGGGCCTGTGAAGGGCGCGGTCAGTCCGTCTTCCGGATGTCGAACCGAATGCACCAGGCGATTGCCGGCCTGCCATAGCCTGGGGGCCATGTCTGCCTGGAGTTTCAGGGCGTCCATGGCCTGGGAAACCGCAGCGGGCACGCTGGCCTCTTTGTCGGTTTTTGCGCCACGGCGTTGGTGTGGGCGTACCGTCCAGGGCGGTGGCATATTGCAGCGTTCGGGATCGGTGGTGAGCACCCTTTGCATTAGCCGCACGCCACTGATGCCGTCAATCATCGAGTGGTGCATTTTGGTGTAAAGGGCGAAACGGTTGTTCTCCAGGCCTTCAATAACGTGGCATTCCCAAAGAGGGCGGGAAAAATCCAGGGGGTTAGAGTGCAGTCGGGATACCAGAATACCCAGTTCGCGTTCCCCGCCGGGGCGGGGCAGGGCTGAGTGCCGGACGTGATAATCCAGATCGATATCCTTATCGACTTTCCAGGCCGGGGCGATCACACGCCCGAGGAAACCAGACCATGCCAGTTTGTATCCCCAGGGTGGTGCCACATCGCCGGCTTCTTTCATTCGAGTGACCATGTCACGCAGGAAGGTTTCTGGTGCGCCTTCCGGCAGTGAGAAAATCTGAAGCGTACCCACATGCATCGGGGTGTCTTCAGATTCAACCGCCAGCCAGGAGGCGTCCAGGGTTCCGAGACGTTTCATTCCTTGTCATTCTCCGCCAGTCATTTGTGTTTTGGTTGTTTCCTGCAAGTATACTGATATCGGTAGGTTCACACGATCAAAACCGGGATTGGGCTCCCATCTTTTTGCAGGGTTTCACGGTTACATAATGTCGCGAAGCCGGGCTCCCGGTCAGAAGGTTCGTGTGCTAATTTCTAAGGCCATAGGAACTAACAACAAGAATATTCGGAGGCTTTGTGGAATCCAGCCCGCTGATCTCGGCAGGTTTGCCGATCGCATTGTTCATTATCATGATCGGTATCGGTATGACGCTTACCCTGAGGGATTTTCGCCAGGTGGCGGTGTATCCGAAGGGCATGATTGTGGGCACCTTCGCCCAGATTCTCCTGATGCCGATGGTGGCGTTCGGGCTGGCTTATCTGTTCGGTGTGGCGCCGGCCATTGCCGTTGGTCTGGTGATCATCGCGGCTTGCCCCGGAGGTACCACGTCCAACCTGTTTGTGCTTCTGGCCCGGGGTAATATTGCGCTTTCCATCGTGCTGACGGTCTCCGCCAGCCTGATCACCATTCTTACCCTGCCACTGTTTACCAACATGGCGCTGCAGCATTTCATGGGCACGGAAGAGAACATCTCGCTGCCGGTGGGCAAGACCATTGCCATGCTGGTGGTTATTGTTCTGCTGCCGGTGGCCATTGGCATGCTGGTGCGAACCCGCAAGCCGGAGCTTGCGCGCAAGGCTGAGAGCCTGGTCAGCATCTTTGGTGGCATCGTGCTGGCAGTGCTGATTGTGGCGCTGCTCTATGGCGTTCGGGACCAGATGTGGGATCTGCTGAAGCAGGCAGGCCCCTCCACTATCGCTCTCAATGTCGCTGGTATCGCCCTGGGCCTGCTGGCGGGCAGGGTGGCCGGACTGACCCAGCGGGAATCCCTGGCGGTGGCGGTGGAACTCGGTGTGAAGAACGGCACCATTGGTTTGATGGTCACCCTCACGTTGCTGGAGTCCAGCACCATGTCGATTCCCGCTGCCGTTTACGGTGTGCTTATGTTCCCCATTGGATTCCTGCTGGCAATGTATGGCCGGAAGGTGATTCCCAAAAGCAATGTGGCACATGCAGACGGGGAATCCTGATTCATGAAGTTTCTGAACGGTGTGACGTTACTGCTGGTTTATCAACTGACAGGCGAGATTCTGGTACGACTTCTCGGGCTGCCGATTCCCGGGCCGGTGCTTGGCATGATCATGCTGTTCGTTACCTTGATGATCCGAGGTAGTGCCCCGGATTCCCTGAGCGAGGCCTCCAGCGCGTTACTGAGCCATCTGTCACTGCTCTTCGTGCCTGCGGGCGTGGGGATGATGACGCATTTCGGGCGTATAGCGGATGAGTGGTTGCCGATCACCCTGGCTCTGTTTCTGAGCACGGTGATCACCATGGTTGCCACGGCGTTGATTATGCAACTGACGACGCGCTGGTTTGTCCATTCCGTTTCAGAACAAGGTGGGCAGCATGAATGAGCCGGGTTTGCGCGACATCTGGGTTTACCTGTCGGCGTCGCCACTGCTAGGGCTGACCATTACTCTGGTGGCCTACGGGCTGGCCTACCGGCTCTATCTGAAAACGCATTCTAACCCGCTGGCCAATCCAGTCGTTACTTCGGTGGCGATGCTGATTCTCCTGTTGTTGGCAACGGGCACCTCATACAGCGATTACTTTGAGGGCGGTCAGTTCGTGCATTTTCTGCTGGGTCCGGCAACGGTGGCACTGGCGGTTCCTCTGTATCAGCAGTTTCGCCGGCTCCGTCAACTCTGGTTGCCGGTCGCGATATCGTTGATTAGTGGGGTGGTTATTGCTGCTGGCAGTTCGGTGGGCCTGGCAAGGTTGTTGGGGGGCTCCCTGGAAATCCAGATGTCGCTGGCGCCTAAATCGGCAACGGCACCGGTGGCCATGGGTATTTCCGAGAAGATTGGTGGTTTGCCGTCGCTCACGGCAGTGCTGGTGGTATTGACCGGAATTACCGGTGCGGTGCTGGGCACCAAACTGTTTGAATGGTTGCGCGTGAAAGATGACACCGCAAAAGGGATTGCCATGGGCGTGGCGGCCCATGGTATTGGTACCGCCCGGGCATTCCAGGTCAGTTCCCAGATGGGCGCGTTTTCAGGCCTGGCCATGGCACTTTCGGCATTCGCCACGGCGCTGCTCGTGCCCTGGTTGGTGGACATGCTGGAAAACTGGTTGCCCATGTAAACGCGCAGTTCTTTCCGGGGCGCCGCTGTACACTCTTTTTATGTCTGTCTGGAATGGCTATGCTCAGCCAATCATTGGCACAACATCAGGGTCTTAACACCATGCAAACCAAGTTCTTGCTCGACGAAGAACAAATGCCCAGGTATTGGTACAACCTGCAGGCGGATTTCCCCGAACCCCTGCCTGCCGTTCTCCACCCGGGAACAAAGCAGCCGGTCGGTCCAACGGATCTGAAGCCATTGTTTCCTGCGTCGCTGATTGAACAGGAAATGACCACGGAACGGGAAGTGGAGATTCCGGAGCCCGTTCGCGATGTTTATCGAATGTGGCGGCCGGCGCCCATGTTTCGGGCGCATCGGCTGGAAAAAGCCCTGGGCACCCCGGCCAAGATCTTCTACAAGTACGAGGGTGGCAGTCCTGCGGGCAGTCACAAGCCCAATTCCGCGATTCCGCAGGCCTTTTTCAACCGGGAGGCCGGTATTCGGCGTCTGACGACAGAAACTGGTGCTGGTCAGTGGGGGACCTCGCTGTCGTTTGCAGGCTCCCTGTTCGACATTGATGTGACCGTGTTCCAGGTTCGCGTGTCCTACAACCAGAAGCCCTATCGCCGTGCGGTGATGGAGACCTACGGGGCTAACTGCGTGGCTTCACCATCAGAAATGACAGAGTTTGGTCGTCGAGTGCTGGGGGAAAACCCCGACCACACCGGCAGTCTTGGTATTGCTATTTCCGAGGCGGTGGAGCTGGCCGTTCAGGATCCGCACACCAAGTATGCTCTGGGTTCCGTGCTGAACCATGTCCTGTTGCATCAGACCGTAATCGGCCTGGAGTCCATGAAACAGATGGAGATGGCCGATTGCTGGCCAGACGTGATCGTTGGGTGCACCGGTGGCGGCTCTAATTTCGCGGGTATTGCTTTCCCGTTCATGGGCCATGCGTTGAGAGGCGGGGAGAAGTCCCGGATTGTCGCGGTTGAACCCTCAGCGTGTCCGACGTTGACCCGAGGTAAATACGCCTATGACTACGGCGATACGGCACAAATGACACCACTCACCAAGATGCATACCCTGGGTTCGGGTTTTACACCGCCGGGGTTCCATGCTGGCGGCCTGCGCTATCACGGCATGGCTCCGATGGTGTCGCACGCCAAGGAGCTGGGACTGTTCGATGCTGTTTCCTACACTCAGCGCGAGTGCTTTGAGGCGGGTGTCCTGTTTGCGCGCAACGAAGGGATCGTACCGGCCCCTGAAGCCAATCATGCCGTGAAGGGTGCGATTGACGAGGCGTTGCGGTGCAAGCGCGAGGGCAAGGAGGAGGTGATCCTGTTCAACCTTTGTGGTCACGGGCATTTCGATATGGCGGCCTATACCTCGTATTTTGCCGGTGAACTGAGCGACCATGAGTACGGCGAGCAGGAGCTGGCTATGGCGTTGTCGGGGCTGCCCTCGGTCAGCGTCTGATTGAACTTGCCCCCGGTCAGGCACTGTGCCTGACCGGGTTGCGGCTTCCTGCTCACTTGTCCCTTTCGATCTTCAATGGCTCCAGGCTTCCGATCCGGAACTTCAATTCCAGTTCCGCACCGTTTTCATCATCGCCTTCCACTTCAATATCGCCATTGCGGTTGACCTTTAGTTCCTCAATAGTGGCCATTCCCTGCTGCTGAGCGGCTTTCAGATAAGAGCGCACATCGTCCGCGCTCACACCGTAGATCTCGCCTTTGGCTTTGCGGCGCTGCTCCCGGTCGATGTCGCCGTTGCCGTTCAGGTCCAGTTCCACGAACCAGTCCTGGCCCATCCAGCCTTCGAGCTCGATTTCATTATCATGGTCGTCGTCAAATTCGATGCTCTGGAAATGGCTGATACCGTAGTTGTTACCAACCTGAAGCATGCGGTCCGCATCGTCAAAGCTGCCTTTGGCGAAGGCTGCGGGGGCTGCGACAAGGCCGCTGATCAGCGCGATGGTCAGAGTCTTTTTCATGGTGTTCTCCTAGCTTGTCTGTGTTTGAAAAACTGCCGGTTCTGCCCGGTTGGCTACCAGCTTGAGCCCAGATTAACGGGGCAGGGCTTTCAGCATCGTGATAGGCTCATTCATGATTCGTTCATCTGGCTTTTGTCACCATAAACACCATGACCAGACCTCGTTTACATTCATCGCTGCTACCCGAAGACCGGTTTTCACGCCGGGTGTTCCGGGTGTTGTTGCTGACTCTGTTTGCGGTGGGCGCGCTGCCGTTTGCCCAGGTGGCCTGTGCCGATGATGACGACGACTGGCGGCGCCTGCACCACGAGGTTGAGGCCGGCCGTATCAAACCCCTGAGCGAAATCCTGGACAGCCTTGCCCGCGACTGGCGCGGAGACGTGATCGATGTGGATATCGAGAAAGACGATGGTGAGATCCTCTACGAGATCGAGTTGTTGGGCCCGGAAGGCCAGGTGGTGGAGTTTGAGATCAATGCCCGGACCGGAGAGGTTCTGGAGATAGAGGGCAGGAATATCCAGGGCATGAAACGCTGATGAAAATTCTTCTGGTGGAGGACGATGCCGCGCTGGCACAAGGGCTGGCCGGTAGCTTGCGGGATGCCGGACTGCTGGTGGAAGTTGCCGGGGAAGGCCGCACGGCCGACTTTCTGGTGAGCACCGAACGTTACGATGCGGTGGTACTGGACCTGGGCTTGCCGGATGGCAATGGCACCCAGTGGCTGGCCGGTTGGCGGGAGCGGGGTATTGATCTGCCGGTGCTGATTCTGACCGCCCGGGAGCGCTGGTCCGATAAAGCCGCGGGGTTCTCTGCCGGTGCCGATGACTATGTCACCAAGCCCTTTGAAACGGCTGAAATCCTGTTCCGCCTGCGGGCCCTGGTGCGCCGGTCCCACGGCCACGCCCACCCGGTGATTACCGTGGGTGACATTGCGCTGGATACCCACGCCGGGCAGGTGACCCGGGCAGGTATGCCGGTTTCACTCACGGCTCAGGAGTTCCGGCTGTTATCGCATCTGATCCACGCAGCGCCCAGAATCGTGTCCCGCACCGAGTTGTCCGAACATGTCTATGACGGCGACCAGGAGCCGGATTCCAATGTTATCGATGTCCAGGTCAGCCGGTTGCGGCGCAAACTCGGCGCCCAGGCTATCGAGACCATCCGTGGCCAGGGCTACCGTATGAACGGTCACGGAGAACCATCCTGATGCTGACACGTCTGCGCCGCTGGCCGGTGGCGCTGCGGATGCTGGTGTCTGCCCTGGTATTGGTCCTGGTGGTGTTGCCGCTGGCCGGTACCGTATTGGCCTGGAACTTTCGCCAGACGCTGAGCCAGTCCTTTGATGAGCGCCTGTTATCGTTCCTGAATGTGGTCATTGCCGGCATTGAGTCTGACCCTCAGACCGGTGAATTGACCCCCGGCCCGCAACTGGGTGAACCGCGCTTCGAGCGGGTGTATTCCGGCTGGTACTGGCAGGTCAACGACAACAGCGGGCGGGTGATCACCTCCCGGTCATTGTGGGACCAGCGACTGCCACAGATCAGTGGCCGGGGGCCGGACTGGGCCCAGGCCCCGGGGCCGCGCGGCCAGACACTTCGGATAGTGGAGCGGGATGTCCAGTTACCGGCTTTCGAAGGCTGGTTATCGGTGTCTGTCGCGGCCGACCAGGCGGAGCTGGATGCCCAGGTTGCGCGCTTCAACCGATTGCTGGTGGTTTCGCTGACCACGCTCGGTACGCTGTTACTGGTGATGATCGGGTTGCAGATCCGCTGGGGCCTGGCACCGCTTCGGCGTCTGGAGCGGGATCTCCGGGCCATGGAGTCCGGCCAGACCCGTTCACTGACCAGTGATCTGCCCGAAGAACTTGCGCGGCTCTCCGAGGCCATGAATCAGGTGCTTGAACGGGATCAGATACTGATTGAGCGTGGGCGCACGGCTGCGGGCAATCTGGCCCATGCCCTGAAAACGCCGGTATCTGTGCTTACCACCCTGAGTGATCGTTTGCCGTCGGTGCAGAGAACCGCTTTCCGTACCGAACTGAGCCGCATCGATGACGCCGTGCGCCATCATCTGGCCAGGGCTTCAGCGGCCGGACCGGCCGCCCTGGGGCGTGTGGATCTTGGTGAAACCCTGGAGCCGGTGCTGTCGGCACTCAATACTCTCGCGCAACGCCGTGGCGTTACCCTCGAAAGCGACCTGGGCGATACGGGCGCGGTTCGGCTTGAACAACAGGATTTACAGGAAATTGCGGGCAACCTGCTGGAAAATGCCATCAACTGGGCGGAGAGTCAGGTAAAGTTTCGGGTAGAAGGCTTGCCGGATGGTCTGGCGCTGATGGTGGAGGATGACGGCCCTGGCCTGTCTGACACCGATATCGAGCAGGCTCTGACACGGGGCACCCGGCTGGATGAAACCCGGTCCGGTTCCGGTCTGGGCCTGGCGATCGTCAAAGAGCTGGCTGAACTGTATGGCGGCACGCTGACCCTGGCCCGATCTCCCCTCGGAGGGTTACAGGCCAGCGTGCGCTTTCCATCTCACTCATCGTCCAAGGCCCGCGGCGGGCAGTGATGCTCTTCCACCAGGGTGCCTTCATCCACGCTCTCCAGATGCACATCAAAGCCCCATAGCCGGTGTACGTGCCGCAGCACTTCGTCGGTTTCCTGGCCCAGTGGCACTCGGTCTACCGGGATGTGGCGCAGGGTTAGCGAACGATCACCGCGAATATCCACACTCCATACCTGAATGTTCGGCTCCCGGTAACTGAGGTTGTATTGGCGGGCCAGCTTTTCCCGCAGCGCGCGATAACCGGGCTCATCGTGAATGGCGGTGACGGTGTAGTGGTCTTCCCGATCGTCGCTTTCGATGGCGAACAGCTTCAGGTCACGCATCACCTTCGGTGACAGGAACTGCTGGATAAAGCTCTCGTCCTTGAAGTTGTGCATGGCGAAATGCAGGGTTTCCAGCCAGTCTGTACCGGCGATGTCCGGGAACCATTCCCGGTCCTCATTGGTAGGGTTTTCACAGATGCGTCGAAGATCGGTGAAGATGGAGAAACCCAGGGTGTAGGGGTTCAGGCCGGAATACCATGGGCTGTTGAAGGGTGGCTGGTATACCACGGCGGAGTGGCTTTGCAGAAATTCCAGCATGAAGCCATCGTTCACCAGCCCCTTGTCGTACAACCGGTGCAACAGCGTGTAGTGCCAGAACGTGGCCCAGCCTTCGTTCATTACCTGGGTCTGGCGTTGTGGATAGAAATACTGGGCCAGCTTGCGCACGATGCGCACCAGTTCCCGCTGCCAGGTTTCCAGCAAAGGCGCGTTTTTCTCGATGAAGTACAACAGGTTTTCCTGAGGCTCCTCCGGATATCGGGGCCTGCGGCGAATCGGGTCCCCGTCGTCCTCTGCTTTGGGGATGGTTCGCCACAGATCGTTGATGCGGCGTTGTTCGTATTCTTCCCGCTCCTTCTGCCGGCGGGCCTCCTCGGCGGCTGAAATCGGGGCAGGGCGCTTGTAGCGGTCAACGCCGTAGTTCATCAGTGCGTGGCAGGAGTCGAGAATTTCTTCCACGGCATCCACGCCGTGTCGCTCCTCGCACTCCGACACATAATGCCGGGCAAACACCAGGTAATCGATGATGGCACTGGCGTCTGTCCAGGTGCGGAACAGATAATTGCCCTTGAAGAACGAGTTGTGGCCATAGCTGGCGTGGGCAATCACCAGGGCCTGCATGGGCAGGGTGTTCTCTTCCATCAGGTAGGCGATACAGGGATTGGAATTGATCACAATCTCATAGGCCAGCCCCATCTGGCCCCGCTGATAGCCCTTGGAGGTTTGCAGGAACTGCTTGCCGAAGGACCAGTGATGATAGCCCACTGGCATGCCGACGGAGCTGTAGGCATCCATCATCTGCTCGGCGGTAATCACTTCAATCTGGTTCGGGTAAGTGTCCAGTCCAAACTCGGCGGCGCATTTGGCAATTTCCTCATCGTATTTCTGGATCAGTTCGAAGGTCCATTCCGAACTGGTGGAAATGGGCTTACCTGCCTTGGGTTGTTCGCTCTCCGGTGCGTTCGGGCGATCAATCAGGCTGCTCATGCCGCTTTCCTCTCGAACAACTGTCGGAAGACCGGGTAAATGTCGCCAGGATCGGCAATCTGCTGCATGGCGAAGCTCTGGGGAAACTGCTCCATGATTTTCTCGTATTCGTACCAGAGCATCTGGTGATCCTGGGGCGTGATTTCGATGTAGGAGTAGTACTGCACCAGCGGCAGAATCCGCTCAGACAGCAGCTTGCCGCAGATGGGGGAGTCATCGTTCCAGTTGTCGCCGTCGGACGCCTGGGCGGCATAGATATTCCATTCCGCCGGCGAGTATCGGGCTTCGACAATCCGGTGCATCAGTTTCAGAGCACTGGAGACAATGGTGCCCCCGGTTTCCCGGCTGTAGAAGAACTCTTCTTCGTCCACTTCCTTGGCGCTGGTGTGGTGGCGGATAAACACCACTTCGATTTTCTTGTAGTTCTTCTTCAGGAACAGATACAGCAGGATAAAGAAGCGTTTGGCGATGTCCTTGTGCATCTGGGTCATGGAACCGGATACATCCATCAGGCAGAACATCACCGCACTGGTGGCGGGTTTGGGCTGCTTCAGGTGTTGCCTGTAGCGCAGGTCGATCTCGTCAATGAAAGGAATGCGTTTGACGTTGGCTTTCAGCCGCGCGATTTCCTCTTCCAGCACCTTGATCTGGTCTTCATGGCTGAAGGCCGGATCGAGATCATTCGGTGCGCTTTTCAGCGCCTCGAGCTGTTTTTCCAGGTCCCGGATCTTTTTCTTGCGCGCGCCGCCCAGGCCCAGACGCCGGGCGTGGGCGCCCCGAAGGGAACGCACCACATCCAGCTTGGCGGGCACGCCCTGGGTGGTGAAGCCCGAGCGTACATAACTGAAGGCTTCGGTGTCCTTGAGTTTTTTCCGGGCCAGATTGGGCAGCTCCAGATCGTCGAACAGGAAGTCGAGAAACTCTTCCTGGGTAATCTGGAAGGCGAACTCATCCATGCCTTCTCCGTCCGGGCTGGCCTGGCCTTGCCCCTGGCCCTGGCCACCGCCGCTCTCGGGTTTGGGGATGGTGTCCCCGGCCACCCATTCCTGATTGCCGGGGTGCACCACCTCGCGCCGGCCACCGTGGCCGTGGTGGAATATGGGCTCGTCAATATCCCGGGCGGGGATGCTTACTTTCTCGCCCCGTTCGATATCGGTGATGGAGCGCTTCTGCACGGCATCCGACACCGCCTTCTTGATGTGGTGGCGGTAACGGCGCAGGAACCGTTCCCGGTTCACTGCGCTCTTGTTCTTGCCGTTCAGGCGCCGGTCAACAATGTGGGTCATACCCATGGTACTGCTCCCGCTGGCCGTTAATGGGATTTCCGGACGCGCAGGTACCACTCGGCGAGCAAGCGAACCTGTTTCTCGGTGTACCCACGGTCAACCATGCGTTCCACAAACTGCTTGTGCTTCTTCTGGTCTTCCTGGCTGGCCTTCGGATTGAAGGAAATCACCGGCAACAGGTCTTCGGTGTTCGAGAACATCTTCTTCTCGATCACGCTGCGCAGCTTCTCGTAGCTGAGCCAGGACGGATTCTTGCCGCCGTTGTTGGCCCGGGCCCGCAGCACAAAGTTGACCACTTCGTTGCGGAAGTCCTTCGGGTTGGATATGCCCGCCGGTTTTTCGATTTTCTCCAGCTCATCGTTGATGGAGGAACGGTCCAGAATCTCGCCGGTTTCCGGGTCCCGGAACTCTTGATCCTGAATCCAGAAATCGGCATAGGTGACATAGCGGTCGAACAGGTTCTGGCCGTACTCGCTGTAGCTTTCCAGATAAGCCGTCTGGATTTCCTTGCCAATAAACTGGACGTAGTGGGGCGCCAGGTATTCCTTTATGAAGCGCAGGTATTTTTCCTGCAACTCCGGCTGGAACTGTTCCTGTTCGATCTGCTTTTCCAGCACATAGAGCAGGTGCACAGGGTTGGCGGCAATCTCGGTGGTGTCGAAATTGAATACCTTTGACAGGATCTTGAAGGCAAAGCGGGTAGACAGACCGTCCATGCCTTCCATCACCCCGGCAGCATCCCGGTACTCCTGGATGGACTTGGCCTTGGGGTCGGTGTCCTTGATGCTCTGGCCGTCGTATACCTTCATTTTGGAGAAGATGCTGGAATTTTCCGGCTCCTTGATCCGCGACAGCACCGAGAACTGGGCCAGCATATCAAGAGTGTCGGGTGCGCAGGGCGCTCCGGACAGTGAGCTGTGCTTCAGCAGCTTGCGATAGATTTCAATCTCCTCAGTGACCCGCACACAGTAGGGCACCTTGACGATGTACACCCGGTCCAGGAAGGCTTCGTTGTGCTTGTTGTTGCGGAACGTCTGCCACTCGGATTCATTGGAGTGGGCCAGGATCACGCCGTCGAAGGGCACCGAGCCCATGCCCTCGGTGGTGTTGTAGTTGCCTTCCTGGGTGGCCGTCAGTAGCGGATGCAGCACCTTGATCGGTGCCTTGAACATTTCCACAAACTCCATCAGCCCCTGGTTGGCTTTGCACAGGCCGCCGCTGAAGCTGTAGGCATCCGGATCATCCTGGGAATAGTCTTCCAGCATGCGGATGTTGACCTTGCCCACCAGGGCCGAGATGTCCTGGTTGTTGTCGTCGCCCGGCTCGGTCTTGGATACACCGATCTGGTCCAGCACCGAGGGGTAACGTTTAACCACCCGGAACTGGCTGATGTCGCCGCCAAACTCATGCAGGCGTTTGACTGCCCAGGGTGACATGATGTTTTTCAGGTAGCGGCCGGGAATGCCGTATTCCTCTTCCAGAATCGGGCCATCCTCGGCCGGGTCGAACAGGCCTAGCGGGCTTTCGTTTACCGGAGAGCCTTTGATGGCGTAGAAGGGGACCTTCTGCATCAAGGCCTTGAGTTTCTCGGCCAGGGAAGACTTACCGCCGCCAACGGGGCCGAGCAGGTAGAGAATCTGCTTCTTCTCCTCCAGACCCTGGGCTGCGTGGCGGAAGAACGAAACGATGTTTTCGACGGCATCTTCCATGCCGTAAAACTCGTCAAATTCGGGGTAACGCTTGATGACTTTGTTCGAGAAGATGCGTGACAGGCGGGGGTCACGGGAGGTATCGATCAGTTCTGGTTCGCCGATGGCAATCAACATCCGCTCCGCGGCGGTGGCGTATGCCGTTGGGTCCTTTTTGCAGATCTCCAGGTATTCCTCAAGGGAGTATTCCTCCTCCTGAGTCTGTTCATACCGGTCTTTGAAGTGCTGCAGAATGCTCATAGATGGCCCCTCGCTTACTCTTGCCTGTTATAAATTCACGCAATGTCCCCGTTGCTGTTTCGCCGCCTGTCCCGGCGGTGTGTCTGGTTAAGGAATGAATGGGATGGTGTTAAGCAGGTATACGTTATCCGGAGGTTTCCGGCCTGCTTAATCTGAGCTTAGTTCAGAGTTCGGGGGTTGGACAGTGAGCAGTCAAATTAGGTTCATTAAATTATGTTTCGGGCGGTAAGCCAGACGGGACACCAGGGACTTACCGCCCATGATCTAAGGTTATTTCTTGACGAGGGTAAAAACACTCTCTGTGGCGCCGTTTCTCAGGCCCCGGCGTTTGGCAAACGGGTTGTCACGGGCCATGTCCCGTTTCAGCACCTGATTGATCTCATAATCCTCACCGTAGAGCCTGAACACTTCGTCGTCGGTAACGTTGAACGGAGGGCCCTGCATTTCCGAACTGTCGTAATCCAGCGTGATCAGCAGGATTCTGGTGTCGTCCGGAATAATAGCGGTGAGATGATTGACATAGCTCTTGCGCATTTCCGGGGGCAGGGCGATCAGGGCAGCCCGGTCGTACACCAGGCGAATGTGTTTGAGGTCGTCCGGCACCAGCTGGAAATAATCCCCACACCAGATTTGAAGATCGTCATGGCGGAAGGTGGTAAAGGGTTCGCCCGGGTGAACGCTGGCTTTCTCCTGCGCTTCCTCGAAAAAGTCCTTGCAGGCAACCTCGCTTAACTCCACACCGATAATCGGATGCCCGCGATCGTGCAGCCACCACATGTCATGGGCTTTGCCGCACAGGGGAACGAACACGGCGTCGGTGCCGTTGCCTGCCAGTTCGGGCCAGTGGTCATGCAGGTACTGATTAACCGTGCCTTCGTGGAAGCCGATTTGGTCTTTTGCCCAGCGTTCGTGCCAGAATTCGTGTTCCATGGGTAGCCTCCCGGAGATTGATCGTTTTCCTCAGTCTACCTTAATCTGTGGGGTCGATGAGTCAGGAGAAAAGTATGAAAGCCGTTTTTCTGGATGCCGCAACGCTGGGCGAGGATGTGGATCTGAGCCCCATTGAAAACATGACCGGTGGACTGACCTGCCACCCGCGCACCAACCCCGAGCAGGTGATTCAAAGGATTCAGGGCTTTGATACGGTGCTGGTTAACAAGGTTGTGCTGGGCCGTGAACATTTTGAAGCCTGCCCGGAACTGAAAACCATCGCGGTGGTGGCAACCGGCCTCAATAACATCGATCTGGAAGCCGCCAAGGCCCACGACATCAAGGTAATGAACGTTACCAACTATGGCCGTTCCACCGTTGCCCAGCACACCATGGCACTCATCCTGGCACTGGCCACCCGGCTGCTGGATTACAACCGGGATGCCCGCAATGGCCAGTGGGCCAAAAGCGATATGTTCTGCCTGATGGACTACCCGATTATGGAACTGGAAGGTAAAACGCTGGGCATTGTTGGTTACGGCGATCTGGGCCAGGGTGTCGCGGAACGGGCCAAAGCGTTTGGCATGAACATCGTACTTGGCTGCCGGCCTGGCCAAGAGCCCGGAGAAGTGGACGGCTATCCTCGAGTTCCGCTGGATGACCTGTTGATGCAGGCTGATGTGCTATCACTGCACTGCCTGCTGACAGAAGAAACCCGCAACATGATTGGTGCCCGGGAACTGGGTTTAATGAAGTCTTCGGCACTGCTGATCAACACCAGCCGCGGCGGCTTGGTTGATGAAGCGGCGTTGGCAGAGGCCTTGCGGAGGGGCGATATTGCCGGCGCGGGCTTTGATGTGCTGACCGAAGAACCTCCCCGCAATGGCAACCCGCTGCTGGCAGACAATGTTCCCAATCTGATTCTGACCCCACACTCGGCCTGGGCGAGCCAGGAGGCGCGGCAGCGAATTGTGGAGATTACGGCGCGTAATCTGGCGTCGGTTACCTGAAGTCGGGTGAAGGAAGCCCACCATCAGGAGGATTTGTCCGGGTGTACAACAAATACCCGGTTTCCGGGTTGTTTACTGACAGCTGCCTGATAAGCTTGAAGAAACACTGACAAGCAGGATGTTACGTGGCTTCCACCCAGATGAAAGAGCGGCTGCAGGCTGCTGAAGACTGGATACTGTCCAATTCCAACCCACCGCAGACCTGGCCCTGGACCTGGCTGTATAAATCCGGGCGCTCGGCTTATGCCCTGATCCGCGATGTGATCAGTGGTCAGTTGACACTGCACGCCATGAGCCTGGTTTACACCACGTTGCTCAGCATTGTGCCGTTGCTCGCCCTGAGCTTTTCCGTGCTGAAGGCGCTGGGTGTGCACCAGCGCATGGAGCCATTCCTGTACCAGTTCTTCCAGCCGATGGGCCCACAGGGTGTGGAGGTGGCTGAGCGAATCCTGGGTTTTGTCGATAATATGAAAGTCGGTGTGCTGGGCTCGGTGGGTTTGGCCCTGTTGGTGTACACCGTCATTTCCCTGGTTCAGAAAATCGAGCGCTCGTTCAACATGATCTGGCGGGTGCCGGAAATGCGCTCCATGGCGCAGCGTTTCAGTAACTATCTGAGCGTCATCATGGTAGGCCCCTTGTTGATGGTTTCGGCTATCGGGGTAACCGCTACCATCTTTTCTTCAGAAATCGCGCAGGACCTTATGGCCATCGAGCCCTTTGGTTCGCTGATTGTCCTTGCCAGTCGTTTCACACCGTTTTTCCTGGTGGTGGGCGCGTTCACCTTTGTTTACATCTTTATTCCTAACACCCGGGTGAAGCTGCGCTATGCGTTTATCGCCGGGCTGGTGGCGGGGGTGTCCTGGCAGGCTGGCGGTATGCTGTTTGCCTCGTTCGTGGCCGGTTCTGCCAAGTATGCGGCCATTTACTCCGGTTTTGCGGTCGGCATCATTCTGCTGATCTGGACCTATCTGAACTGGATGATCCTGCTGCTCGGCGCCAGCCTGGCGTTCTATCTGCAGAACCCGGGGGCCGTGGCCAAACGCCGCAATGTTCAGCTTGCACCGGAATTGCAGGAGCGGGTAGGGCTTGCCCTGATGTGGATGGTGGCCAAGCCATTCAGCCGTGGTGAACCGGCGCCTCAGCAGGAGTCTCTGGAGCAGCAGTTGAGGATTCCCGGCGAAGTCACCCGCAAGATCAGCGACAAGCTGATCCGCGCCGGGTTGCTGAATCTGGCCGGGCGCGATGGCGATCAGCTGGTTCCAGGGCGAACACTGGATCTAATTACGGTCGGTAGCGTGCTGCGGGCCGTGCGCAAGGACGAAGACCGGGTGGTGGATCGCCTGCCTGCCGGGGCCATGCCGAGGGAACTGATCGATCTGGCGCCCACCAGCGATGACGTCAGTTTTGCCAGTCTGCTGAATGCCGGTACACCGCCCGGTGCGGACATTGTCAAAGCACCGGAGTCAGGTCCGAACCTGTGAACTTTTGCCTTCCTGGAGCATTCTGAGCAATACCGTACGTACCCTGCCCAGTTGCTCCGGGGAAAGGTGCACAATACGAATCAGATTTTCTTCCGACAGGTTCCTCTGGCGGGCATGGCGCAGCACTTCCCGGGTGCCCAGAAGCAGGCCGTCGGTCAGTGCGGAGTGGGCCTGCCGCGGCGCCGGCCGTTCCGCCGACAGCAGCCAGGCATGGTATTTGGGCGGCAGATTCCAGACATTCGCCAGTAGCTGACAAGTGGCCCACTGATAGCGGGCCAGGGCCAATCTCAGCAACGCCGGCTCCGGTTCACTGCCAGAGCCCCTGGTGCGGTAGATACGCCCCAGTTCCCTGCGAATGGTGATGTACGCCAATGCTGGCAGCAGGCCAACCATGAAGTGGGCGCTGGTGTCGTCCCGGTGAATCTTGGCAATCATTTCCGCCGCTCGGGCGCAGGTCAGGCCCCAGCGCCAGGATCGTTGGGCGAAAAGTGCCTCGCGGCTGTTTCGGGCCGCCATCATAGGCCGCATAACCGCCGCAGCAATCACGTTCCGGATGCCGTCCACACCCAGCACGAACACCGCCTGGTCAACGGATTCTATGACGTGTTCACTCGGGCGGAAATAGGGGCTGTTGGCCACCTGGAGCAACTGGTCGGTCAGTGACGGGTCACTCAGAATGATGCGGGTTAGCTCTTTGCGTTCGGTGGCTTCATTGGACAGTGCTCGCATCAACATGGGCAAGCTGCCAGGTTTCCGGGGCAGCTCTTCCATCTCGTTCATTTGCAGGCGCCGTTTCAGTTCGGCCAATTCCTTTTCACCGCTGTCTGTGCTGGCATGAAGGCGCGCGGGTTCCACATCCAGCAACCAACTGAACAGGTGGTCTTCCAGCTGGCCGACGATGTCGCCTTCATCGTTGCTCTGGCTTGGCTGGCTGGTACTGGAAGGATTAAAGAGCCGGGTTTCGGACGCAGCCTGCGGAACGGGTTGAGTGCTGTTGAACAGGCCTGATATCCAGGAAAAAAAGCCCGGCATCCTTTGCCTCCGGATAGCGTGTATAAAGAATGGACTGGTTATCTGGCCAGTATAGTAGCCTAATGCAACCCTGCACAGCCCTGACAACGATCAGAAAAAGGACTCGCCAAAGACAAAGACCAGTTGGCACACACCGGCCACCAGACCCAGGAAGGCGCCCACCAGAATCAGTTTGATCTCGTCTTCCTGGAAGCACGGGCGCAGCAGATCCTGGAATTCTTCCGAGGACAGGGCATTCATCCGCTCCACCATGATGGACTCCACCGCCCGGGCACGGTCTCGCTCGAACACGGGGTTGTTGAAGGAACTCTGGGATATCGCGATGGCTTTTTCGCCCACCTGGTTTTTCAGGGTGGCAAAACCCGTTGGGCCGAATGCCATCTGGGTCAGGGCCTTGCCCATGCCTGCGGTTTCATCCACCAGTGGTTTGATGTGCTTTTTCACCATGTTGCGGGCGCGGTCACCTTTGGGTCCTTCGAGGATGGCGTTGATGATGTTGCCCACGGTCAGTATCTCGTGGGTCACGATGTGACAGAAGGATTCTGCCACTTCTGGCTGGCGCTTGAGGAACAGGCCCTGGATTCGCAGAGGGCCGACCTTGTGTTCATGCAGGGGCCGGAAGATTACATTCAGCGCAATCCAGTTGGTGGCCCAGCCCACAAGGAGCCCGAACAGAGGCAACACCCAGATGGCCGGGTACAGGTACCAGACTCCCATCTGGATAATGCCGAACAGGAAGCCGAAGTAGAGGCCGGAATTGATGATGAAGCGGAACTCCACGTCGCCACACTCCAGAAATATCCGGTTGAGCAGCTTTTTATCCCGGGCCAGGCGTTCGATGACCATGCCTTTGATGTCGAGCAGGTCTTCAATGTTGTCTGAGATGTCTTCAACCAGGTTGTCGACCAGTTGTGGGGTGGATTTGCGTACCCGGTCGTAGACCATTTTGCGGGCCGAGGCGGGCAGGTTTTCCCAGAAGGTGGGGTATTCCCGCAGCATGAGTTCGTCGACATATTCCTCGATGCGGGGGTCGACGGTGTAGATGATGTGGGCGGCCAGGACTTTTGGGTCGATCTGTTCGAAGATCTCCTGAACGGTACCGATTTTGGAAATGGTGGCATCCACGCTTTTGGCGGCCATTTTGCGGGCTTTGGAGGGAATAATGCCCTGCCAGCCCAGAATCGGTGGCTTGCCGATGAACTCCAGAGGGTAGAAGGTCATTTTGATGGCGAGCCAGTTGGTGCTCCAGCCGATGAGGGCGGCGATCACGGGAATGCTGAGGTATTGCCAAAATTCCGGATTGGTAAGTAGGTTTATCATCCTGGGCTCTTAATTGTTTTCTTGGGTGCAGGCGCCCATACAAGGTGGCATTCCCGCCCACTTTTTGTCAGACAAGATAATGTTGTGCACCGACAGCTCTGTCAATGACTGGGATGCCAGGACGTGACGCCATGAATAGTCACCCGCCTGTCTCAGGAGCCGATATCCCCCCAGAGCCACTGACACAGGGCGATGGCGGCAACGGGTGCAGTTTCGGTGCGCAGTACCCGGGGGCCCAGGGCAACGGGCAGAAAACCGTTGTCCTCGGCCAGGGCAATTTCTTCAGCGGTCAGGCCGCCTTCGGGGCCGATCATCAGGGCGATGCTGGAGGGCTTTTCGAGGGTGTTCAGGGACCGTTCGGTGCGATGGTGTAGCACCAGGCGCAAGTCACAGGCCCGGGCGTGTTCCAGCCACTGTTGCACGGTCATAACCGGCTGTATTTCCGGAACCCTGGCACGGCCGCACTGTTCGGCGGCGCTGATGGCAACCTGTTGCCAGTGGCGAAGACGCTTGTCTTCCCGGTCGCCTTTGAGTTTGACGTCGCAGCGTTCGGTAGTCAGTGGCACGATTTCGCTCACGCCCATTTCCACCGCTTTTTGTACGGCGTAGTCCATGCGGTCGCCCTTGGACAGGGTCTGTGCCAGTACTACTCTGAGGGAAGATTCTGTTTCGTTTTCAGCGGCTTCCGTGACTGCCACCTGCACGTGTTTCTTTCCGGCTTCGGTAATGGTGGCGTGATAGTCCTGACCGTCACCGTTGAAAAGCAGAAGTGCCTGGCCCGCCTGCATGCGCAGGACCCGCCCCACATGGTTGGCGGCGTTGTCGTCCAGCTGGCACTGGCCGCCGACAGCCAGGGGGCTGTCGGTGAAGATGCGTGGGATTCTCATGGCGGCGGTTCTCAGTCCTTGACCGCGATTTCGATGCCTTCGGTGGCCACCTGAGCCAGATGGCGAATCTGTTCTTCGGTGATCACGTAGGGCGGCATGAAGTACAGCACGTTACCCAGGGGGCGCAGCAAGGCCTGGCGGGTGAGTGAATGCTTATACACTCTGATGCCACGGCGCTCCTGCCAGGGGAACGGGGTTTTGCTGGCTTTGTCTTTAACCATTTCAATGGCCATGGTCATGCCGTGCTGGCGGATGTCGCCCACGTTCGGGTGGTCGGCCAGATGGGCAACGGACTCGGCCATACAGCGGGACAGCTGGCGGTTGTTTTCGATGACGTTCTCATCCCGGAAGATGTCGAGCGTGGCCAGGGCGACGGCGCAGCCGATGGGGTTGCCGGTGTAGCTGTGGCTGTGCAGGAAGGCGCGCATGGTTTCGTAGTCGTCGTAAAAGGCGTTGTAGACGTTGTCGGTGGTGAGCACCACGGACAACGGCAGGTAGCCGGCGGTCAGGCCTTTGGACAGGCACATGAAATCGGGGGTGATACCAGACTGTTCACAGGCGAACAGCGTACCGGTGCGGCCAAAGCCGACGGCAATTTCATCCGCGATCAGGTGCACCCCGTAACGGTCGCAGGCTTCCCGCAGTTTGGTGTGGTAAACCGGGTGGTGCATGCGCATGCCACCGGCGCACTGGATCAACGGCTCCACCACCACAGCGCAGATTTCGTCGTGTTTCTCGGCCAGCAGTTTGTCCATGGCCTCGAACTGGCGCAGGGCGTACTCTTCATCGGTTTCGCCCGGCTCTTTGTTGTAGGCGTCCGGTGAGGGGGCGGTCAGCACTTCCATCAGCAGCGGCTGGTAGGTGTCCTTGTACAGGGCCACGTCGCCCAGGGCCAGCGCGCCCAGAGTTTCGCCATGGTAGCTGTTGCTGAGGTTAACGAAGTTCTTTTTGCCCGGTTTGCCGTGGTTTTTCCAGTAGTGGTAACTCATCTTCAGAGCGGCTTCGATGGCCGAGGAACCATTGTCGGCATAGAAACACTTGTTCAGGCCTTCCGGCGTTACCTCGATCAGCCGCTCCGACAGATTAACCACTGGCTCATGACTGAAACCGGCCAGAATCACATGTTCGAGCTGACCGATCTGTTCCTGAATGGCGGAGTTGATGCGCGGATTGGCGTGGCCGAACAGGTTAACCCACCAGGAGCTGACGGCGTCGATGTAGCGGTTGCCCTCAAAGTCCTCCAGCCAGACACCTTCGCCCCGTTTGATGGGGATCAGGGGCAGGGTTTCGTGGTCTTTCATCTGGGTGCACGGGTGCCACACGGATTTAAGATCCCGTGCGACCAGATCGGCATTGCGCATTGTAGTCTCCTGTCAGCTCCCGGGCCGTTTGTTCGGTTTGTTAAAATCCTCACATGATACTTGCCCGGGCCATCGCTTAACAGCGCCAGAATGTGAACCAATCGGTCTGGCTTGCTTGCCCGGTTTGCTTGCCCGCCCGGCCAATGTTGCCACGCCGGGCGACCGCAACAATAGGGGTAAGACAGGTTCGGAGGTAATCATGGAACTCAATCTGGAGCACCCCTACGAGCGGGGGCTTGATCAGGTGATCGAGCGTTTCTTCGATGAGGCGCATATTCGCAACAAAAACGAGCAACTGGGTGCCCGCAATCTCAAGGTGACCGAGCTGAAAAAGGACGAAATGTCGGCCAAACTGGTGATCGAGCGGGAAATGACCGCCTCGGCACCGGTGCCGGGTGTGCTTTCCGGTTTCCACCGGGAATGGAACCGGGTGCGGCAGGAAGAGCACTGGTTCCGCAAAGACGATGACGAGTGGCACTGCGAGTTTCGGGTGCGCATTGACGGCGTGCCGGCTAAGATCAAGGGCGCGATGCGGCTGTTGGGCAACGGCGACCGTTGTATCAACTACGTGAGCCTGTCGGTGCTGTGCGAGGTGCCGTTTCTGGGCCGGAAGATTGCGAAGTTTCTGGCGGATGACTCCCACGCCAAGATTGAACGTGAGTATGACGTCATCCGCCAGTTGCTTTAAACGCGAGGGTCAGTGAGCCAGTACCCGGGACAGGAATGCCTGGGTGCGCTCATTCTGAGGGTTATCGAACACCTCGTCGGGTTTGCCTTCCTCGACAATCTGGCCTTCGTGAATGTAAATCACCCGGTCGGCCACCTCGCGGGCGAAGCCCATTTCATGGGTGACGACCATCATGGTCATACCTTCTCGGGCCAGCTCCCGCATGACATCCAGCACTTCCCCGATCATTTCCGGGTCCAGCGCTGACGTGGGTTCGTCGAACAGCATCAGCCTGGGCTCCATGGCCAGAGCCCGGGCGATGGCCACCCGCTGTTGCTGGCCGCCGGATAGCTGGCTGGGGTATTTATCGGCCTGGTTGCCGATGCCTACACGTTCCAGCAGGCGTTCGGCGGTGGCGTTGGCAACCACTTCGGCCGTTCTTTTCACCTTCATGGGCGCCAGCATGATGTTCTTTTTCACCGTCAGGTGCGGGAACAGGTTGAACTGCTGGAACACCATGCCCACTTCCTTGCGGATTTCCGCCAGGCTGTTCTGATTCCCGCCTTTCGGGGCCAGAGGGTGGTTATCCACCTCAAGCGACCCGGATTCGTATTCTTCCAGGCCATTCACGCAACGAATCAGGGTAGATTTGCCGGAGCCACTGGCGCCGATGATCACCACCACTTCGCCCTGTTCCACGGTCAGGTCGATATCCTTGAGGACATGCAGTTTGCCGAAGTATTTGTTCATGCCCTTCATTTTTACAATCTGTGTCATTGCTCGGGCTCCTTCAGGCAGACGCGACACCACGGCGCTCAAGCAGCCGCAGGATCAGTGACAGGGACAGCGTAATGGCCAGGTACATGATGGCCACCACAAAATACACCTCGAACGCGGTGAAGGTATTGGCAATGTACACCTGGCCCTGGCGTACCAGTTCGCCCACGCCGATGACCGAGAACAGTGAGGTGTCCTTGATGCTGACGATGGCCTGGTTGCCCAGGGGCGGAATCATGCGTCGGAAGGCCTGGGGCCAGACAATGTTCCAGAAAGTCTGGGAGCGTGACAGGCCCAGAGACAGACCGGCTTCGGTCTGGCCTTTGTCGATGGATTGCACGCCGCCACGGACCACTTCGGAGATATAGGCACCGGAGTTAAGGGCGATCGCGGCAATACCGGCTGTCAGCGGGTCGATCGGGCCGCCAACCAGGTCGGGCAGGCCGTAGAAGATAAACAGCACCTGTACCAGGATGGGGGTGCCGCGGAAAATCTCGATGTAGGCAGTGGCGGGCCAGCGCAAGAACCAATTCTTGTTGATGCTGAGCAGGCCGAACACGATGCCCAGAACAAAACCGATGGCCAGGCCACCGAAGGAAATCATCAGGGTGTAGGGAATACCCTTGGCCAGGTAGGGAATGGAATTGATGGCCGCCTGCCAGTCAAACTGAAACTGGAATTCCACAGTGTGTTTCTCCGTTGGGTTGGGAGGAATCGGCCAGGGCATTGTGTGCCCCGGCCGGTTCGAGTGGCGGGTTACTTGTCTTCAGGCATGGGGCCGAACCATTTTTCATAAATGGTCTTGTAGGTGCCGTCTTCCTTGATTTCTGCCAGGGCCTCGTTAACCGGGCCGACCCATTTACTGCCGTTTTTCAGGGCAATACCGTACTGCTGGCCTTCATACAGGGGGCCTACGGTCTTGACCTTGCCTTTGCCGCGGGTGCTGGCGAAGTAGCCAACATTTGGGGCATCGTAGAAAACCGCATCAACGGCACCGGACATTAGCGCCATGTACATGTCCGAGCTGCCGGGGTACGGCGTTACACCGTCGTTGTCGTCCAGGCTTTTCATCAGGAAGTCATAGCTGGTGCTGCCAATCTTGGTGCCGACTTTCATGCCTTCCAGGTCCGACATTTCATCAACGTCGCCGTTGTTCTGGCTCACCAGGATGCGCAGACCGGAATCGTAGTAAGGATCGGAGAAGTCGACGATTTCCTCGCGCTCATCGGTAATGGTGATGCCGGCGATGGCAATATCCACGTTGCCGGTTTGCAGGGCCGGGATAATGCCGTTGAAATCCATGGTGTTGAGGTCGTAATCAAAGCCTGCACGTTCGGCGACTTCGGCAATGATCTCCATATCGAAACCGATCATTTCTCCGGTTTCCTGATCCATCATTTCAAACGGGACGAAGCTTGGGTCGGTAACCACGCGCAGGGTCTCTGCGCTGACTGAGGTTGCGGCTACAGACAGTGCCATACCAGCACCCAGTGTTTTCAGCCATTTCGTGCTCATGCTTTCTCCTTTCTGTTTTTTTATGCCCCGTCTGCCCGGTAAGGCAGTCTGTGAAAGCACTCTTTGTGACCGTGCATCACAGGGAGCGTTGATGGGGATGCATCAGATACAGTCTAGACTATGGAGACAGGATTTGCAGGAAATCAGGCGGTTATGAAAGGAAAGAGGGGCCGGAGCCCCTCTCTTTACCGGCTGGGAAGGCGTGTCAGAACGCGATTTTCTCCCGGTCGCTGATACCCAGGTTCTTCCAGATGGAAAGGCTGGGTTCAGCCTGGTTCAGGGTATAGAAGTGCAACCCTGGAGCGCCGGCCTTCAGCAGTTTTTCACACATGTCAGTGACCACTTCTTCACCGAACTTGCGGATGCTGTCAGTGTCGTCACCGTAGGCTTCCAGCTGCTTGCGGATCCAGCGCGGGATCTCCGCGCCGCACATGTCCGAGAACCGCACCAGGCTGGAGAAGTTGACGATGGGCATGATGCCCGGCACCACCGGAATGGTGACGCCCATCTGCTCCAGACGGTCGATGAAGTAGAAGTAACTGTCGGCATTAAAGAAGTACTGGGTGATGGCGCTGTTGGCACCGGCCTGTACCTTTCGCGCGAAGTTCTTCAGATCTTCCTCGGCGTTGCGGGCCTGAGGGTGAAACTCCGGGTAAGCGGCCACTTCCAGATTGAAGTGATCGCCGCTGTGCTGCCGTATGAATTCCACCAGTTCATTGGCGTAACGCAGTTCACCGGAAGCGCCCATGCCCGATGGCATATCGCCGCGCAGGGCAACGATCCGGTTGATGCCGTTCTCTTTATACACATCCAGCAGCTCGCCGATTTCCTCACGGGTACCGCCCACGCAGGACAGGTGCGGTGCCGTGGAGATGCCCTGCTGGTGCAGGTTCAGCACCGTCTCGATGGTGCGGTCCCGGGTGGAACCGCCCGCTCCGAAGGTGACCGAGAAGAAGTCCGGGTTCACCTCGGCCAGCTGGTTACGAACCGCTTGCAGCTTCTCCTTGCCCTGATCGGTCTTGGGCGGGAAAAACTCGAAACTGAAGCGGCGTTTGAATTGCTTCTGGGATTCCATGTTCGTTTCCGATTAGTACCTGTAGCTTTCCGGCTTGTACGGGCCTTCGACCGGTACACCGATGTATTTCGCCTGGTCCGGAGTCATCTTGGTGATCACGCCACCAAAACCTTCCACCATGGCGCGGGCCACTTCCTCGTCCAGCTGCTTGGGCAGAACCTGGACGTAAACGCCCTTGGCCTTGGAATCTTCCGGCAGGTCGGCAAACTTGCGCTCGAACAGGTACATCTGCGCCAGCACCTGGTTGGCAAAGGAGCCATCCATGATGCGGGACGGGTGACCTGTGGCGTTGCCAAGGTTTACCAGACGGCCTTCGGACAGCAGGATCAGGTGGTCGTTGCTGGCCTTGTCGCGGTAGATCACGTGCACCTGCGGCTTGACCTCGTCCCACTCCCAGTTTTTGCGCATGTAGGCGGTGTCGATCTCGTTGTCGAAGTGGCCGATGTTGCACACCACGGCACCGCTCTTCAGCGCTTTCAACATGTTGGCGTCACACACGTTGACGTTACCGGTGGTGGTTACCAGCAGGTCGGTGTTGGCCAGCAGATCCTTGTTGATGCCCTGCTCGGTACCGGTGTTCACGCCGTCAATGTACGGAGACACGACTTCAAAACCGTCCATGCACGCCTGCATGGCACAGATCGGATCGGCTTCGGTGACTTTGACGATCATGCCTTCCTGACGCAGGGACAGAGCGGAACCCTTGCCCACGTCGCCGTAGCCGATTACCAGGGCCTTTTTGCCAGACAGCAGGTGGTCGGTGGCACGCTTGATGGCATCATTCAGGCTGTGACGACAACCGTACTTGTTGTCGTTCTTGGACTTGGTCACCGAGTCGTTGACGTTAATCGCCGGGATCTTCAGGGTGCCGTCACGCAGCATTTCCTGCAGGCGGTGTACGCCGGTGGTGGTTTCTTCGGTTACGCCGTGGCACTTGGCAATTACCTGTGGGTATTCCTTGTGCAGCAGCTCGGTCAGGTCGCCGCCGTCGTCCAGGATCATGTTCGGCTCCCAGCCGTCTACGTCCGCACCGACGGTTTTGTGCAGGCACCATTCGTACTCTTCGTCTGTCTCACCTTTCCAGGCAAACACGGGAATGCCTTGCGCCGCGATGGCGGCTGCAGCCTGATCCTGGGTGGAGAAGATGTTGCACGAAGACCAGCGTACGTTAGCGCCCAGCTCGACCAGCGTTTCGATCAGCACGGCGGTCTGGATGGTCATGTGGATGCAGCCCATGATGTTGGCGCCTTTCAGCGGCTGCTCCGCTTTGTACTTCTCGCGCAGTTTCATCAGGGCGGGCATTTCGCCTTCGGCGATCTTGATTTCCTTGCGGCCCCAGTCGGCGAGGGTGATGTCGCGGACTTTGTAGTCCTGGAAGTCATTCAATTTTTCGGCCGGAGTGCTCATGGTGTTCTCCTGTCAGTTTGGTTTGGGCGTATTCGGTGAAATGGAATACGCCCAGTTATCCGGAATGGTCTGTTCAGATGCCCGCAGCGTCTTTCAGGGCTGCCGCACGGTCAGTTTTCTCCCACGGGAACGCGGTGAAGGTCTTGCCACCGACGGTCATCTCGTACGGATCACGGCCGAAGTGGCCGTAAGCTGCGGTGGCCCGGTACATCGGGTGCAGCAGGTCGAGCATGTTGGTGATCGCGTACGGACGCAGGTCGAAGTGTGCACGTACCAGATCGATGATCTTGTCGTCGCTGATCTTGCCGGTGCCAAAGGTGTTCAAAGAAATGGAGGTCGGCTGGGCTACACCGATGGCATAGGACACCTGAATCTCGCACTTCTCGGCCAGGCCGGCGGCGACGATGTTCTTGGCGACGTAACGGCCGGCGTAGGCAGCAGAACGGTCAACCTTCGAGGGATCTTTGCCGGAGAAGGCGCCACCACCGTGACGGGCCATGCCGCCGTAGGTATCTACGATGATTTTGCGGCCAGTCAGGCCGCAGTCGCCCACCGGGCCACCGATTACGAACTTGCCGGTCGGGTTGATGTGGAACTGGGTGTCTTTGTGCAGCAGTTCAGCCGGCAGGGTGTGCTTGACGATCAGTTCCATCACCGCTTCTTTCAGGTCGGCCTGGGTGACGTCGGGGTCGTGCTGGGTAGACAGAACCACAGCATCGATACCCACAACCTTGCCGTTCTCGTAGCGGCAGGTGACCTGGCTCTTGGCGTCTGGACGCAGCCACGGCAGCAGGCCGCTCTTGCGGGCTTCGGCCTGGCGCTGAACCAGGCGGTGGGAGAAGGTGATCGGCGCCGGCATCAGCACGTCGGTTTCGTTGCTGGCGTAGCCGAACATCAGTCCCTGGTCGCCTGCGCCCTGGTCTTCCGGCTTCTGGCGGTCAACGCCCTGGGCGATGTCGACGGACTGTTTGCCGATGATGTTGATCACACCACAGGTGTCGCCGTCGTAGCCTACTTCCGAGGAGGTGTAGCCGATGTCTTTGATCACACCGCGTACCAGGTCTTCCAGATCGACCCAGGCGCTGGTGGTGATTTCACCGCCGACGATGGCCACGCCGGTCTTGACCATGGTTTCGCAGGCCACGCGCGCGTGCGGATCGTCGGTCAGGATGGCGTCCAGTACCGCATCGGAAATCTGGTCGGCCAGTTTGTCCGGATGGCCTTCGGAGACCGATTCGGAGGTGAAGATGTTGTAGTCAGACATAGGTGTGCTCCTCTTGAGCGATTGCAAATTCGTACCGGCTCCGTCCTGTTCGACCTACCGGCTGCCTTGGTTGTTGTTAGGGCATACGTAAAACTACCTACACCCATATCAAAAGTTTTTGATATTCCTGTGGCGGCGACTGGTTACGCCGCTTCTGTACTCTTCCAGAATTCTCTTACCTGTACCTGGAACCCGTTGCGCAGGCCTATAAACAGCTGTTCGCCAGCGGTCAGCCCGGCGTCTGCCGCCCAGGAAGTCAGTTCTTCCGGCTCGAAGCCCAGCCACAGGTCGCCGCAGTTTTCTTTGGCCCAGTCCTGGTCGTGACTGCACAGATCACTGACGACCAGACAACCGCCACTGTTCATCAGGGCTGCGGCGTCCAGAAAAATGTCCGCGGGGCTGGGCACATGATGCAGCACCATGTTGGCTACAATCAGGTCAAAGGCGTCGCCCCGCGCCAGCAGGGTGTCGGTCACGCCTTCGATCAGGTCGACGTTGTTCAGGTGTTCCTCTATGCAGGTGCGCGTCGCCTTGGCAAGCATGTCTTTGCTGTTGTCCAGGCCAACCACATGCTGGAACAGCTCCGACAGTACCGGCAGGAACCCGCCTTCACCCGGTCCGATTTCCAGAACGCTCTGCCATGACTGCCTCGCTGCACGCTTGCGAATAAGTTCCGCGGTAGGCTCGGCATACAGGTCAAAGGCAGCAATCAGCTCCTGCTGTTCCCGGAATTGTTCGGAGTGCCGGGAGAAAAAGGCCTGGGACTGTCCCGCCCGCTGCTCTCGTATGGCTTCAATCTTTTCATTAAGGTGCCGGGGCAGGGCAACCCTGTCGACGGTTTCGAAAATTTGGCGGATCGCCTGGTCGGCCAGTTTGTCACTGTCCAGATTCAGCGGGCGACGATAGAAAATGGCATTGCCTTCCCGCTGGGGCTCCAGCAAGCCGGCCTTGTGCATCACTTTCAGGTGATGGCTCATGCCGGACTGGCGCATGTCGAACATCTGGCTCAGCTCCAGCACACCGAAGGTGTCCCGCCGCAGCACCCGCAGGATTTCCAGGCGCAGGGGGTCGCCGCTCGCCTTGAAGATCGGGGCCAGTACGTCCACAGAGGACAATTCGTTCGCATGTGCATTGAGTGAGGTCATGGTTGGCAAGTGTAGGGGCGTTCGGTTGGTCGATCAATAGCCATATCAAAATTTTTTGATATAGATTTATGAGTTCTGTGAAATCAGTCGGTTTGGTGATTTTGTGCCGGCTTCATCGGAAAACCACTACATATGGATTTGCCCCGGCATACCCTAATCGGCGAAAATACGCGCCTTCTTTTTGAGCAGTATTTGCAGCTTGAAGTCTTTTCCTGAAAAACACTGGAGAATTGTCAATGCCGTCCCGTAAAGATCTCGCCAACGCCATTCGCGCGCTGAGCATGGATGCGGTTCAGAAAGCCAAATCCGGCCACCCGGGTGCGCCCATGGGTATGGCGGATATCGCCGAGGTGCTGTGGAACGATTACCTCAGCCACAACCCGGCCAACCCGCATTGGGCCAACCGTGACCGCTTCGTGCTGTCTAACGGCCATGGCTCCATGCTGCAGTATTCCCTGCTGCACCTGAGCGGGTACGACGTCAGCATTGATGACCTGAAGAACTTCCGTCAGCTGCACTCCAAAACACCGGGCCATCCGGAATTCGGTTATACCCCGGGCATCGAGACCACCACCGGCCCGCTGGGGCAGGGCATCGCCAATGCTGTTGGCTTCGCGCTCGCAGAGAAGGCACTGGCTGCTCAGTTCAACCGTCCGGGCCACGACATTGTTGACCACTACACCTATGCGTTCCTGGGCGACGGCTGCCTGATGGAAGGTATCTCCCACGAAGTCGCCTCTCTGGCCGGCACCCTGGGCCTGGGTAAACTGGTGTTCTTCTATGATGACAACGGCATCTCCATTGATGGAGAAGTAGAGGGCTGGTTCACCGACGACACGCCCAAGCGTTTCGAGTCCTACGGCTGGCAGGTTATCCCAAATGTTGATGGTCACGATTCCGATGCCATCCGTGCGGCCATTGAAGCTGCCCGTGCCAACACCGCACAGCCCACCATTATTTGCTGCAAGACCATTATCGGCTTCGGTTCCCCCAACAAGCAGGGCAAGGAAGAGTGTCACGGTGCCCCGCTGGGTGACGATGAAATCGCTCTGACCCGCGAAGCCCTGGGCTGGCAGCACGGCCCGTTCGAGGTGCCGTCCGAGATCTACGCCGCGTGGGATGCCAAAGAAAAAGGCCAGGCTGCACAGAGTGCCTGGGAAGAGAAATTTGCGGCCTATGAGAAGGCCGAGCCGGAACTGGCCGCCGAGTTCAAACGCCGCATGGCGGGTGACCTGCCGGCAGACTTCGCCGAAAAAGCCCAGGCCTATATCCAGGAATGCCAGGACAAGGGCGAGACCGTTGCCTCCCGTAAGGCGTCCCAGAATTCCCTGAACGCCTACGGCCCGCTACTGCCGGAACTGATGGGTGGCTCTGCCGACCTGGCCGGTTCCAACCTGACTATCTGGTCAGGCTGTAAAGGCGTGACCAAGGAAGACGCCTCCGGCAACTACATCTATTACGGTGTGCGCGAATTCGGCATGGCGGCCATCATGAACGGTATCGCTTTGCACGGCGGCTTCGTGCCCTACGGCGCCACCTTCCTGATCTTCATGGAATACTGCCGTAATGCCGTGCGCATGGCCGCACTGATGAAGCAGCGCTCGATCTTTGTCTTTACCCACGATTCCATCGGTCTGGGTGAAGATGGCCCGACCCACCAGCCTATCGAACAGCTGGCCAGCCTGCGCACCACCCCGAACATGAGCACCTGGCGCCCGGCCGACACCGTGGAGTCTGCGGTGGCCTGGAAAGCGGCCCTGGAGCGCAAGGATGGCCCGACGGCCATGGTCTTCTCCCGTCAGGGACTGCCGCACCAGCAGCGTGATGCCGAACAGCTGGCGAATGTGGCCAAGGGTGGTTATGTCCTGTCGGACAGCGAAGGCACGCCGGAGCTGATCCTGATCGCCACTGGCGGTGAAGTGGGCCTGGCCCAGGAGGCTGCAGCCAAGCTGCGAGAGCAGGGTAAAGCGGTGCGTGTTGTATCCATGCCGTCTACCGACGTATTCGATGCCCAGAGCGCCGAGTACAAGCAGCAGGTGCTGCCGCTGGAAGTCACCAACCGCATCGCCATTGAAGCGAGCATTGCGGACTACTGGTACAAGTACGTGGGCCTGGACGGTCGCATCGTTGGCATGACCACCTTTGGTGAATCTGCGCCGGCCGGTGAGTTGTTCAAGGAGTTCGGCTTTACTGTCGACAACATCCTGGAAGTGGCTGACGAACTGCTGGACGCCTGATGACCAACGCAACGCCGTTTCGAATTGCCATCAACGGGTACGGCCGCATCGGCCAGTGCGTGTTGCGGGCCCTTTATGAAAACGGCTATCGCGACCATCTGCAGGTGGTCGCGATCAACGAGTTGTCGGATATCGACACCATAGCCCACCTCACCAAATACGACTCCACCCACGGGCGGTTTCACGGTGAGGTGGCCGTGGATGGCGATAACCTGGTTGTGAACGGCGACCGCATCCGCGTATTGCGTCATCCTGAACCCGAGGAACTGCCCTGGCGACTGCTGGATGTGGATCTGGTGCTGGAATGCTCCGGCGCCTATTCTGACCGGGCCACGGCGGAAAAGCATATTGAAGCCGGTGCCCAGCGCCTGCTGTTTTCCCAGCCGGGCGATCCGGATGTCGACCGCACGGTGGTCTTCGGCATTAACGACGGGGACCTGAACGGTCAGGACGTGATCGTAGCTGCCGGCTCCTGCACCACCAACTGCCTGGTACCGGTCATCAAGGTCCTGGACGATGCCTTTGGCGTAGAGCAGGGCAGCACCACGACGATTCACGCCGCCATGAACGACCAGCCGGTCATCGATGCCTACCACCATCAGGACCTGCGCCGTACCCGAAGTGCCCTGCACAATATTGTGCCCGTGGACACTGGCCTGGCCCGCGGTATCGAGCGTTTGTTGCCTCATATGGAAGGCCGTTTCAGCTCGGTTGCCATGCGCGTGCCAACGCTGAATGTCTCTGCTATAGACATGGTGGTTAACGTGCGTGAGCCGACCGACATAGCCACAGTGAATCAGTTGCTGTGCGGTGCATCCGCTGGCTCATTGAAGGGTATCCTCGGCTATACCGATGAACTGCTGGCCAGTTCTGACTTCAACCATGATTTCCATTCCGGCGTGGTCGATGGCGGGCAGACCCGAGTCACCGGCGGCACCATGGTGAAAGTGTTGTGCTGGTTTGACAACGAGTGGGGCTTTGCCAATCGCATGCTGGATGTCAGCAGAACCTGGTTGAGCAAAACCTGAAGAATATTGTGGGGGCTGATCCCGAAGGGAGTCAGGCTCCAGCCTTAGGCTTAGAATTTGCACCTTTGAACCCATAACTACGGAACCTGATTATGGCCATCAAGAAAATGACTGACCTGAACCTCGCCGGCAAGCGGGTTCTGATTCGTGAAGACCTGAACGTCCCGGTCAAAGACGGCAAAGTATCCAGTGACGCCCGCATCCGCGCCTCGCTGCCCACCATCAAGGCCGCCAAAGACGCCGGTGCCAAAGTCATGCTGATGTCCCACCTGGGCCGCCCGGAAGAAGGCGTGTACGACGAAGCCTCCTCCATGAAACCGGTTGCCGAACACCTGGGCGCCCTGCTGGGCCAGGAAGTCCGCCTGATCAAGGATTATCTGGACGGCGTTGAAGTGGCCGACGGCGAAGTAGTGCTGTTCGAAAACGTTCGCTTCAACAAAGGCGAAAAGAAAGACAACGAGGACCTGGCCAGGCAATACGCCGCCCTGTGCGACATCTATGTGATGGACGCCTTCGGCACCGCTCACCGCGCCCAGGCCTCCACCCACGGTGTGGCCCGATTTGCCCCTGAAGCCTGCGCCGGCCCGCTGCTGGCAGCGGAGCTGGAAGCACTCGGCAAAGCCCTGGATAACCCAGCCAAGCCGGTCGTTGCCATCGTTGGTGGCTCGAAAGTCTCCACCAAGCTGGACGTGCTCAACGCTCTGGAAAAAGTGTGTGACCAGATCATCGTTGGTGGCGGCATCGCCAACACCTTCCTGGCCGCAGCCGGCCACCCGGTAGGCAAGTCCCTGTGCGAACACGACCTGATCGACACTGCCAAAGACATCGCCAGCCGCGTGGAAATCCCGCTGCCGGTTGACGTGGTGGTCGCCAGCGAATTCGCTGAAACCGCCACGGCGACGACCAAAAACATCTCCGACGTCAGCGACGAAGACATGATCCTCGACGTAGGCCCGGAAACCGCCGGCCAGTTCGCTGAACTGCTGAAAAACGCCAAAACCATCCTGTGGAACGGCCCGGTTGGCGTGTTCGAATTCGACCAGTTCGGTAACGGCACCAAGGCACTCGCCCAGGCCATCGCCGAAAGCGACGCCTTCTCCCTGGCCGGTGGCGGCGACACCGTCGCTGCCGTTGACAAATACGGCGTAGCTGACAAGATTTCCTACATCTCCACCGGCGGCGGCGCGTTCCTCGAATTCGTGGAAGGCAAAACCCTGCCGGCAGTAGCCGTGCTGGAAGAGCGTGGTAATTAAGACGCCACTCCAAAATCCAAAACGAACAGAATTCAAACCTCAAAACGTCAACGAAGGAGACAACCCATGGCCCTGATTTCGCTGCGGCAACTTCTGGACCACGCCGCCGAGCATGGTTACGGTGTGCCAGCCTTTAACGTAAACAATCTCGAACAAATGCGCGCCATCATGGAAGCGGCCGACAAAACCGACTCCCCGGTCATTGTCCAGGCCTCCGCCGGTGCCCGCAAATACGCCGGTGCGCCTTTCCTGCGCCACCTGATCCTGGCCGCCATCGAAGAATGGCCGCACATCCCCGTGGTTATGCACCAGGACCACGGCACCAGCCCGGCCGTATGCCAGCGCTCTATCCAGCTTGGCTTCAGCTCCGTGATGATGGACGGCTCCCTGGGTGAAGACGGCAAAACGCCGACCAGCTACGAATACAACGTCGACGTGACCCGTCGTACCGTTGAAATGGCCCACGCCTGTGGTGTCTCCGTAGAAGGTGAGCTGGGCTGCCTGGGCTCCCTCGAAACAGGCCAGGCCGGTGAAGAAGACGGCATTGGCGCCGAAGGCACCCTGGATCACAGCCAGATGCTGACCGATCCGGAAGAAGCCGCTGACTTCGTGCAGAAAACCCAGGTCGACGCTCTGGCTATCGCCATCGGCACCAGCCACGGCGCCTACAAGTTCACCCGTCCGCCTACAGGTGACATCCTGGCCATCGACCAGATCAAAGCCATCCACGCCCGCATCCCGGACACCCACCTGGTCATGCACGGCTCCAGCTCCGTACCTCAGGAGTGGCTGAAAGTGATCAACGAATTCGGTGGCGAGATCCCGGAAACCTACGGTGTACCGGTGGAAGAAATCGTCGAAGGTATCAAGCACGGCGTGCGCAAGGTCAACATCGACACCGACCTGCGCCTGGCCTCTACCGGTGCTGTTCGTCGCTTCATGGCTCAGAACCCGGCGGAATTTGACCCGCGCAAATTCCTCAAGGCCACCATGGTTGCCATGACCGATATCTGTGTCGCCCGCTACGAAGCCTTCGGCTGTGCCGGCCAGGCCAGCAAGATCAAGCCGCTGAACCTCGAACAGATGTTCGAACGTTATGCGGCTGGCGAGCTGGACCCGAAGGTCAAGTAAGACCCGTCTTGAAGCCCCCGACCTCCGGGGGCTTTTTCTGATGGGTGAGCTGAAAGCCCATCGCCCGTGTTGATCCCCGCACTTATCGCTGCAACAAAGAACAGGATGCCGACGGCAAGGGTTGTCGCTTCGAAGATTGGTATTGCTTAACGGCAGATTTTTGCGTTTTGGCCTGGATGGCCAATACTTGAAGGCATGCTCTTGCCGGTAATGGCCAAGGATGCCTTCCAATGAAGCTGTTCCACTGCGGTCGATGTGCCAACCTGCTTTATTTTGAAAACAGTCGCTGTACCCATTGCGGAGCTGACCTGGGCTTTGCCCCGGATGTCATGGATTTGCTGGCGATCGAGCCGGAAGGCGATAACACCTGGGCGACGGTCGCACGTGGTGATCTCTACCGGTTGTGTGACAACTATCAGAATCAGCGAGCCTGTAACTGGCTGATCCCCAAAACCGATCCGCATACCTTCTGTGTTGCCTGTCGCCTGAATCGCACAATCCCGGATCTCAGCATCGAGAAGAACAATGACCTCTGGCGTCGTCTCGAAAAAGAGAAACGGCGGCTTGTGTATTCCGTCTTGCGCCTGGGACTCCCGTGCGAACCCCGGAACGAAGATCAGCTTGGGCTGGCATTCGATTTTCTGGCCGATCAGCCGGCTATGTTTGACGAGCGTGAAAAAGTAACGACAGGCCATGCCAATGGCGTCATTACCATCAACATTGCCGAAGCAGACCCGGTGGAACGCGAGCGGATGCGCAACCAGATGGCCGAGCCGTATCGCACTGTTTTAGGGCATTTTCGCCATGAGTCCGGACACTATTACTGGGATCTGCTTGTCCGGAGTAGCCCGTGGCTTGGCAAATTCCGGGACCTTTTTGGTGATGAGACCAGGGACTACAGGCAAGCGCTGGACCAGCATTACCAATACGGCCCGTCCTCTGACTGGCAAAGCCGATACATCAGCGCCTATGCCAGCAGCCATGCCTGGGAGGACTGGGCAGAGACCTGGGCACATTATCTGCATATGGTGGATACATTGGAAACCGCCTGGCAGCTCGGTCTGCGTGTGAATACCTTGCAGCCCGAGGAAACAAGCGGCGAAACAGGCCCTGCCTTCGACCCCTGCCAGACCGGTGATTTCGATGCGCTGATCAGGCATTGGTTGCCTTTGACGCTTGCGCTCAACAGCCTGAACCGAAGCATGGGGCACGACGACGCCTACCCCTTTGTGCTGGCGCCTGCGGTGGTGGAGAAGCTCCGTCTGGTGCACCAGATCGCTCACGGACGTTAATGAAAGGATCCCGAATGAAAAAGAACAAAGCGATTGACTGGAAAAACTACGATCCCAACGACTTCTACGATGAGCTGATCGCTGCCAAAGGGAAGCCCAGACGAGCCGCGACGGCGATTACCGACTACCTGGGCAATCTCGGGTCCGAGGAGATCCAGGCGCGCCAGCAGGCTGCCGAACTGGCGATACTGGAGATGGGGATCAGTTTCACCATCTACAGCGAGGGCGAGAATATCGACCGGGCCTGGCCTTTCGATATCATTCCCCGGGTGATCTCGCTCCGGGAGTGGGAAAACATTGAACAAGGGCTGGCCCAGCGCCTGACGGCCCTCAACATGTTCATTAACGATATCTACAACGACCAGAATATCGTCAAAGACAAGGTCATTCCCAAGTACGTGTTCGCCAACTCCAAAAACTTCCGCGAGCAGTGCCGTGGTTTTACGCCGCCACTGGGGGTCTGGGCCCACATTTGCGGATCGGATCTGGTGAGGGACAAGGACGGAAAGGTATATGTTCTTGAGGACAACCTGCGGGTTCCTTCCGGTGTTTCCTACATGCTGGAGAATCGCCAACTGACCAAGCGGGTGTTCCCGGAACTGTTCGACAACAACAGTATCCTGCCGGTGGATGACTACACCAACCAGCTGTTCGACATGCTGGCGTCGATTTCTCCAAGGCCCCAGGATCATCCAAGAATTGCGGTACTCACTCCGGGGATTTTCAATTCGGCCTATTTCGAGCACTCGTTCCTGGCGCAACGCATGGGTGCCGAGCTGGTGGAGGGGGCTGATCTCGTCGTTGGTGAAGACGATTGCGTGTACATGCGCACAGTAGAAGGCCTGGAGCGCGTGGACGTGATCTACCGGCGCATTGATGACGACTTTCTGGACCCGGAAGTCTTTCGGGCAGACTCTACCCTGGGCGTGCCGGGCCTGATGCGAGCCTGGCGCAATGGCAAGGTTGGCCTGGCCAATGCGCCCGGTGCCGGAGTGGCCGATGACAAGGTGATCTACGCCTTCGTGCCGGACATGATCCGCTATTACCTCGATGAGGAGCCGATCATCCCGAACGTGCCCACCTATATGTGTGTGAACAAGCAGGACCAGGAGTATGTGCTCGAGCACCTGGACGAGCTGGTGGTCAAACCGGCGAATGAGTCCGGTGGTTACGGCATGCTGGTGGGGCCGCATTCCACCAAGAAGCAGCGCACCGAATTTGCCCGTCTGATCAAGAAGAACCCACGCAACTACATCGCCCAGCCCACGTTGAGTCTGTCTGTCGCTCCCACGCTGTGCGACGAGGGTTTGGCGCCGAGGCACCTGGATCTGCGGCCCTTCGTGCTGCAGGGCGTGCGAACCTACGTTACCGCCGGCGGGCTCACGCGGGTGGCGATGCGCAAGGGCTCCCTGGTGGTGAATTCTTCCCAGGGCGGTGGAAGCAAGGATACCTGGATCGTGGACGAGGAGAATTGATGTGCTGTCACGTGTAGCGGAAAGACTGTACTGGATGGCCCGATACCTTGAGCGGGCCGAGAACAATGCCCGGATGATCATGGCTTTCAATTCCCTAGCATTGGATATGCCCCGGGAGACCCAGCTGTCCTGGAAGGGACTGGTGGCGGTGACGGGCATGGGTGCGCTGTTTGACCAGCACCACCAGAAGGCCGATGAGCGCAACTGTGTGAAGTTTCTGATGGCCGACAGTTACAACCCGAGCTCCATCGCCTCCTGCATCAAGGCTGCCCGGGAGAATGTTCGCACCACCCGGGACCAGGTACCGACCGACGCCTGGGAAGTCATCAATGAACTATATCGTTACATCCAGGAGTACATCGACCAGGGGGTGGGGAAACGCGCGCGATACGATTTCCTGAACGAGATCGTCGGCCGCTGCCAGATGCTCAATGGTTTGCTGGCCGGGTGTATGAGTCACGACGAGGGCTACGACTTCATCCGGGTGGGTCGCAACCTTGAGCGGGCCGACATGGCCACCCGTCAGATTGAAGTGGGAGCTCTGCAGTTCCTCGATGGCTGGGACGGCACGGAAACCTACGGCGGGCTATTGTGGACGAGCGTTCTGCGCTACCAGAGTGCCTTCCAGATGTACCGCCACAACGTGCGGCGCAAGGTCAGCGGGCCTCTGGTGATTCGCTTCCTGTTGCAGAACGAACCCTTCCCGCGCTCGGTGCTACACAGTCTCAGCGAAGTGGCCGGTGCCCTCGGTCGCCTGCCCAGGAACGAGATTCCGCTGCGCACGGCGCTGCAGGCGGTCCGTCACACCCGTGAAGGCGACGTGGATGCGTTGATCCGCAAGGAGGACGTGATCCTGTTCCTGGAGAACCTGCAGCTGGAGATCGGTGAACTTCACGACGACATTGCAGAGACCTGGTTTCCTGTCTACGAGACAGCCTGAAACTCCCAACACTATTCGCCTGCGAGATAGGTTCCATGTCGATTCACGTTGCCCTGAGTCATACCACCCATTATCGCTACGAGCGCCCGATTACACTGGGCCCTCAGATTGTTCGTTTGCGACCCTGTCCACATGCGCGCACCCGGATTCTCAGTTACTCGCTGAAGGTTGAGCCCGAAGGTCACTTCCTGAACTGGCAACAGGACCCGCAGGCCAACTATCTGGCCCGGCTGGTGTTTCCGGAAAAGACCGACGAGCTGAAAATCACGGTGGACCTGGTTGCCGAGATGGCCGTGATCAACCCTTTCGATTTCTTTCTGGAACCCCGGGCGGAGACCATTCCCTTCGACTATGAGGAATGGCAGACGGTGGAGCTGGCGCCTTACTTGCAGAAACTGCCGGAAACACCGGAATTCCGGAAGTGGATGGCCACCATAGACCGCAAGGAAACGCCCAGCGTCGATTTCCTGGTGGGCGTAAACCAGCGGCTTGCCAACCGGATCGATTATCTGATCCGGATGGAGCCGGGCGTACAGACGCCGGAAGAGACCCTGAAAAAAGGGTCCGGATCCTGTCGGGATTCCACCTGGTTGCTGGTCCAGACTCTCCGGCACCTGGGCCTGGCGGCGCGGTTCGTCTCTGGCTACCTGATTCAGCTCAAGGCAGACCTGAAAGCCCTGGATGGTCCCTCGGGCGCGGAGGAAGACTTCACTGACCTGCACGCCTGGTGCGAGGTCTTCCTGCCCGGCGCCGGTTGGGTGGGACTGGATCCGACGTCTGGCCTGTTTGCCGGTGAAGGGCATATTCCGCTGGCCTGCAGCCCGGATCCGTCCTCGGCGGCGCCCATTTCCGGCATGGTGGAAGACTGCGAGGTCGAATTTGAGCATCAGATGAGCGTCCAGCGCATCTGGGAAGCGCCGCGGGTGACCAAACCCTACACCGAGGAGCAGTGGCAACGCATTGTGGATCTGGGGCATGAGGTGGACGAACGCCTGACCGAGCTGGATGTGCGCTTGACCCAGGGCGGTGAACCCACCTTCGTGGCCAATCACGACCGTGATGAGCCGGAGTGGAACACCGAGGCGATGGGCCCCACCAAGCGGAAAAAGGCCATCGAGCTCTACCATCGGATGCGGGACCGGTATGGAGCCGGTGGGCTGGTGCACTTTGGCCAGGGCAAGTGGTACCCGGGCGAGCCGCTGCCACGGTGGTCCCTGAACTGTTTCTGGCGCAAGGATGGTGAACCAATCTGGCAGGATGAACGGTGGCTGGCGGACGAGCGTACTGAAGGCAAGGCAAGCCCGGAAGATGCTCACCGGTTTTTGGGGGCCCTGGCGAGGGAACTGGGTGTCGATGAAAAGCACCTGTTCCCTGGGTTCGAGGATGCCTTTTATTACCTGTGGCGGGAACGACGGCTGCCGGTCAACGTCGATCCCTTCGATGCCAGGCTCGACAATGCCCTGGAACGGAAGCAGCTTCAGCAAATTTTCAGCCGGGGGCTGGATAAGCCCGTCGGCTACGTGCTGCCACTGCGTGTTTCCGAAAAGGAGAAGGCCTGGGAGACCGGACCCTGGTTCCTGCGCAGCGAGCGCTGCTATCTGATTCCGGGCGGCTCACCCATGGGCCACCGACTGCCGCTGGACAGCCAGCCCTGGGTGGAAGAAGCGGATTACCCCTGGATACACGAGCAGGACCCGTTTTCCCACCGTGGTCCGTTGCCCGCCAGTGAGCAGATCCGTCAATGGAACAGCCGAAGCCAGTCTGGCCAGCCGTCCTCTGAGCGGAAGCCGCCGGCAAAAGGCAAGTCGGCCCCCGAGATTGTCCGCACGGCCCTGTGTGTTGAGCCCCGGGAGGGCATCCTTCGCGTTTTCATGCCGCCGCTGGCGGAGCTGGAACCCTATCTTGTGCTGGTCTCGGCCATCGAGAAAACCGCCGCAGAGCTCAAACAACCGGTCTTGCTGGAAGGCTATGAGCCACCTTCAGATCCGCGTTTGAGTCATTTCCGCATCACGCCGGACCCGGGGGTGATCGAAGTGAATGTGCAGCCGGTCAAGACCTGGGACGAATTGGTAGAGCAGACCGAGACGCTCTATGCAGACGCCTACGAATGCCGGCTTACGTCTGAGAAGTTCATGATGGACGGCCGTCATACCGGTACCGGTGGCGGCAACCATTTTGTGCTGGGTTCGCAAAAGGCCGAGGACTCTCCGTTCCTGCGGCGCCCGGATCTGTTGCGCAGCCTGATCAGCTACTGGCACAACCATCCCAGTCTGTCCTACCTGTTCTCCGGCCTGTTCATTGGCCCCAGTTCCCAGGCCCCCAGGATTGACGAGGCCCGCAATGACCACGTGTTCGAAATGGAGCTGGCCTTCAAGGAGATGGAGCGGTTATGCCCGGTGGGCAAGAAAATCGCGCCCTGGATGGTGGACCGCTTGCTCCGGGACCTGCTCACCGATGTCACCGGCAACACCCACCGGGCCGAGTTCTGTATCGACAAGCTCTATTCCCCGGACGGTCCGGGCGGGCGTCACGGTTTGCTGGAGCTGCGTGCCTTCGAGATGCCGCCCCATGCCCGCATGAGCCTGACCCAGCAGCTGCTGTTGCGCGCGCTGGTGGCACGCTTCTGGGAGCAACCCTACAAGCCGCCAGGGCTGGTGCGCTGGGGCACCGAACTGCACGACCGGTTCCTGCTGCCTCACTATGTCTGGCAGGATTTCGAAGATGTGATCGACGATATGAAGGCCCGTGGTTACCCGCTGGAGAGCGAGTGGTTCGCGCCCCATTTCGAGTTTCGGTTCCCCCGGATCGGCGACTACAAGGTCAAGGGCATCACCCTTGAACTGCGATCCGCCCTGGAGCCCTGGCACGTCACCGGTGAGCACGGTGCAATTGGTGGCACTGCCCGTTATGTGGATTCCTCCCTGGAGCGTCTGCAGGTGAGGGTGCGCGGTGCTGCGCCGGATCGTTACCAGATCACCTGTAATCAGGTGCCTCTGCCACTTCAGCCTACCGGCATGGTGGGCGAGTCGGTCGCCGGGGTCCGTTACCGGGCCTGGCAGCCGTCGCAGTGCATGCACCCGACCATCGGGGTGGATGGGCCGCTGGTGTTTGATATCGTGGACACCTGGAACGAACGCAGTCTGGGCGGGTGTGAGTATCACGTTACCCATCCCGGTGGCCGGAATTTCGAGACGCTGCCGGTGAATTCGTTCGAGGCTGAAGGCCGCCGTATGGCGCGTTTCTTCCGGATGGGACACAGCTCAGGCCAGCAACCCCTGCGGCCGGTGCCGGAGCACCGGGAGTTCCCGTTCACCCTGGATTTGCGGTATCACAAATAACATGTGTGAACTTACCGTTTGATACTGGCTCAGGGGGCTGGAAAGCGGCTATGCTTCCAGCTCATTGACTAACGGAGCCCGAATTCACGGTGGCGAAGCAGCGCGCAGTAACGGACATCCTCCGCCAGTACCATCCGGTGCCGGATCGGTTTGATGAGCTTGGTTCCCTGGGTTCCGGGCCAAAGCCCCATTGGCGGCCGTTGTTGCAACAGTTGAACCTTGAGTCGGTCGCCGGTCTCAATCTCAGGGCTCAGGCGGTTTCCAGCGCGATTGCCGAAGACGGGGTAACCTACAACGTCTACGAAGATCCCCGTGGCGATACCCGGCCCTGGGAAGTCGATCTGCTGCCGCTGGTTCTGGGCGCGGATGAGTGGCAATGGCTTTCGAAAGCGGTCGCCCAGCGAGCTGAACTGCTGGACAGCGTTCTGGGCGATCTGTATGGCGATCAGGCGTTGCTCAAAGAGGGCTTGATGCCGCCGGCCCTGGTTTACGGTCAGGCTGGTTTTCAATGGCCCTGCCAGGGCATACAGCCGGTGAGTGGCCGCTTCCTTCACCTTTATGCGGTGGATCTGGCGCGGGCGCCGGATGGCGGCTGGTGGGTGATGGCGGACAGGACCCAGGCCCCTTCGGGGGCGGGTTACGCCCTGCAAAACCGGTTGGTCATCTCCCGGGCGTTCCCCGCGCCCTTCCACAACCTGCCAGTGACCAACCTGGCGGAATTCTTCCAGGGGTTCCAGAACAGTCTTGCGAGCATGTCTCCGGCGCGAAATGAGACCGCGTTGTGTGTGCTTCTGACACCGGGCCGTTTTAACGAAACCTATTTCGAACACGTATTTCTTGCCCGCTACCTCGGTTTACCTCTGGTGGAAGGTCAGGATCTCACCGTGCGCGATGACACCGTCTACCTGAAAACACTTCAGGGCCTGCGTCGTGTGCATGCCATCTATCGACGGCTCGATGATGGCTTTTGTGATCCGCTGGAACTCCGGGCCGATTCCGTGTTGGGTATCCCCGGCTTGCTGGGTGCTGTGCGAGCCGGCAAAGTGCTGATGGCAAATGCCCTGGGTTCCGGCGTTCTTGAAAGTGCGGCGCTGTTCGGTTTTCTGCCGGAGATTTCAAAAAAACTGCTGGGTTCCCCTCTGGCCATGCCATCCGTGGCCTCCTGGTGGTGTGGTGAGAAACCCGCGTTGGACTATGTCATTGAGCACCTCGATGAACTGGTCATCAAACCGGCATTTGCGAGTATGCGCATGGAGCCGGTGTTCGGTTATCAGATGAAGGGGGCAGAGCGGACCGCACTGATCAAGAAGATGAATGCCCACCCCCATGCTTTTGTCGGGCAGGAGTTGGTTCACCTTTCTCAGGCCCCGGTCTGGAAGGGTGATCAGAATCAGCCGCTGGCAACCCGGTCTATTGGCCTGCGCCTGTTCGCGGCGGCTACGCCCTCCGGCTGGCGGGTGATGCCCGGTGGATTGACCCGTGTCGCCATGGATGAGGGCGTGGAGGTCATCTCCATGCAGCGGGGCGGGTTGTCGAAGGATACCTGGGTACAGTCGCGTTACACCGCGCCATCCAAATCGCTGATCAAGAAACGGTTGCAGGTTTCCGACTTGCTGGATGGCGAGCGGGATACGCCGTCCCGTGTGGGCGAAAATCTGTTCTGGATGGGCCGGCATTCTGAGCGGGCGGAAGGCACGGCTCGCTTGCTGAGGGCGGCGTTCAACCGTTTGTCGGGGCACGATCAGGCCAGCGAGGAGGCTCTGCTTGGGCTCCAGCAGGCGGCCGAGCAGTTCGGCACGCTTCCTGAGCCGGAAAAAGATGTCGTACCCGAGCCTCTCCCCGAGGCTTTGCTGAGAGCAGTAAGTGACCAGGAATCCCCGGGGTCGATTGCGTCGATCATCCAGGCCTTGCTGTTCAATGCCAGCCAGGTCCGGGATCGGTTGTCCACAGACAACTGGCACACACTCAACCGAGTGGGGAAACCTCTCAGTCCGGCGCCGGCGACGCCAGAACAATCAATCCGGGCGTTGAATCTGGTGTTGCTGGATTGCATCTCACTGGCTGGATTTGCCATGGATGACATCACGCGGGACGCCAGTTGGGTTTTCCTGGTGATCGGGCGGCGCCTGGAGCGGTTGGCCAATCTGTGCACCCTGATTTGTGTGCCGCTGTTCAGTGACCGCTTCAGTCGTAACGCCATGCTGGAGTGGCTGCTGGAAGTAGCAAACTCGGAAGTGACCTACCGGACCCGATATCGCCGGACACCAGAGCTTCTGGGGGTGCTTCACACCATTGTGATCGACGCGAGCAACCCCCATTCTGTGATGTTCCAGTTGCGCCAGTTGCAGAAGGATTTACCCGAAATGGGTCAGAAAACCGGACAGCTGTTTTCCCCGGATCTGAACGACTCCCTGCGTCGTTTACAAGGGTTGGATCTGCACCCGTTTGAGCGCAAGCATCCGGATCAGGCCTGCGTAACTCTGGCAGAACTCTTGTGTGATATCCGGTCAGAAGCCTATCGTGTATCGGATGAAATCCAACGGCAGTGTTTTATTCACACCCGGTATTCCGACCGGCCGGTGAAAGCGGATTAAGGCGCCTGTCATGACATTTGTCCGTTACCATGTGCGTCATGAGACCCTCTACCACTACGACCAGGTGGTGGGTGAGTCTCATCACCTGCTCAGGCTGACGCCACGAGCGCTGCCCTGGCAGCGGAATCTTGAGCATCACCTGGCGATCTCACCGGACCCATCGGCACGTCGTTCCTTCCTGGACTGCTTTGGCAACCGGATTACCAAGATTCATTTCACTGGTGATCACGACTATCTGGAGATCATCAGCGAGTTCTGGGTGGAGCTGCGCGATCGACCGAAACCGTCGGCAACTGCGGCAAAAGTACCCTGGGAAAGCGTGCGTGACAGCCTGCGGTATCGGGCGGACAGAACGTTTTCGCCGGAACATCTCGAAGCCACGGCGTTCCGGTTTGTGTCCACAAATGTGCCCATCGATTCCCAGTACGCCGCTTATGCACGCGAGGCATTTCTCCCCGGACGCCCCCTGGTGGAAGCAACGGATGCCCTGATGCGGATGATCCATCGCGACTTCCGCTTCGATGCGACGGCGACCGAAACCTTCACCCCGGTGGAGCAGGCGTTCAAGGCCCGTCGTGGGGTCTGCCAGGATTTCTCCCATATTATGATCGCCTGCCTGCGTTCGGTGGGACTGGCGGCCCGTTACATGAGTGGTTATATCCTGACTCACCCGCCCGAAGGAAAGGAGCGGCTGGTCGGTGCCGATGCCACCCATGCCTGGGTAGCGGTGTTCGTGCCGGATTTCGGTTGGCTGGAGTTGGACCCCACCAACGCGCTGAGGCCCGGCCTGGAGCACATTACCCTCGGCTGGGGGCGAGACTTCTCCGATATAACGCCGATGCGGGGCGTGTTGCTGGGCGGTGGTGACCATGAACCGGAGATTGCTGTGACCGTTGTTCCGGAGGAGGAGTTTGCCTCGCTATACGGAGATGGAGAAACCTACCTGGAAGAACTCTCTCCCTGAGTTGAGGTCGTCATTCATTGCCAGGGCTGGAACAAAAGCGTTTTTCTAGCCCTTTCTCGCCAGCCGCTCCAACGTCAACAACGTATCGGTGTAACGAGCAAATCGTGCCAGATACTCCGGTGACAACGTCTGCATTTCAGCAATTGCCCGGCTTACCAACCGATGCGCGTTCATCGGCCCCGCTTCTTTCGGAGTGCTTTCAATGGCGTGTTGAATTCGCTCGGCAATAACGTGATGGCCCTGGTTCGCCTGGGCTCTGATCATGGCTTTCAGGGGGCGCGGGTTATTGGGTGCTGAGGCGGGATGTGCCTTTGGCGGGTCTTGTGGCGACTGTCCGAATACCCGTTGTTCCAGAACCGACTGCGGCGCTTCAACCGATGCCTCTGGGGTTTCATTCAGCTGGTCCAGCAACCCGGAAAGAGGCGAATTGCCGCCGACATCGGGGGTGGGCTCATCGCGCTGCCCGGCACTGTCCAGCCTTGCCTGATAGTCCGATATCGCCTGTTCCAGCTTCCGCCAGTGCGTCGTTCCCTTATGCAGCCCCTTTGAGCGCAGTCTTCGCTCGAAAGACTCCAGATAGCGGAACCGAACCGGGTCATTCTGATCGGCGCCGTTTTGCCTCAGGCTTTCCAGCAAGGAGGGGCCGGGGGCTTCGCTCATGGTCAATCACCTTCCCCGGTTTCAGTATTCTCAGCCGGCGAAGGCGCCCGTGGCACGGTACTGATTTCCACCCGCCGGTTCTGGGCCCGGGATTCGGCATCGACATTGGGTACGGCCGGGTGGTGAGGACCAAAGGCGGCAGCGAATACCCGGTCATTGGGCAAACCCAGCTCTGTGAGGGTTCGGGTAACCGTCAGGGCCCGCTGAGCCGACAGGCCCCAGTTGTCCTGATAACGATTGCCCGGATGCATCGGCAAGTCGTCGGTGAATCCGCTCACCATCAGCAGTTCATCGTGCTGTTCCAGGTAGGCCTGTAACGGGCGAATCAGTGATTCCAGTACTTCTTCACCTTCGGCCTGCAACTGATCTGAATTCAGCTCGAACAATACGTTCCCGCTGATGCCGATACGGCCATCGCGGAACGTCACCAGACCTTTGGTGAGAGGGTCTTCGAGAGCTTGCTCCAGGGCCATCCGGCGCTGCTCTTCGGCTTCCCGCTTCTCGATCTCCTCGGCCAGGGACTGGCTGAGCTCCAGCTGAATGCCGATCACCCACACAAGAATCAGCGCCAGAATACCCACCAAAGCAGCCATCAGGTCCGAGAAAATGGCCCAGACCGGTGCCGATTGCTGTTCGCCGCCTTCCAGCTGTTCCATCACCCGGCCTCGCTGGATTCTGCCCGGCGCAGTGCCGCAGCGGCATCAATCACATCTTTCTGGGCACTGACGCTGAGATCAATCACCTCGCGGGCCTGGGCGACGTAGTAGGCCAGTTGCTCATCGTGCCGGTTACCGGCCTTGTCCAGCGCTGCCTGGATATCCGCCAAGCCGGCGATGACCTGCTGGTTGGACTGGCTGAACAGCTCAATGGCCTGCATGAACGCATCGCTCAGGGCGCCGACTTCCTGGCTGCTGCCGGTAATGTCGTCGCCCAGTTTGCCCAGTTGCTGGCTCTGCTCCTGGATCAGGGTGTTGAAGCGTTCGCTGATGCCGGTCAGGGTTTCGCCGGCGCCGCTGATCAGGGTATCCACCGCCTCCCGCTGACTGTCAGCGGTGCTGCGCTGGTTCTCCAGCAGGGTGTCCAGTTCCTGAACCAGTCGCTGGCGTTCCTCCAGCAGCTCGTTTTCTCGCTCGCTGTTGCGGGCGATTTCCGACTGCAGCTGTCGGATCACCTCGGCGGCGGCCTTCGGTGTTTCCGAAGCGGTCTCAATCAGGCGGGTCATGGGCGCTTCCAGTGCAGTGCCCAGTTCACTCAGGTGGCGTGCTGCTGTGGCTTCCAGTTGTTCCATTCGCTCGTTTGCAGCCCGGGCTCGTTCGCTTTCCTGTTCCCGGAGTTGATCGAGCTGAGCGCCAACGGTGCTGAGCAGTTCCGCCAGCCCGGCCTGTTGCTGCTCAATCAACCCGGTGCTGCTGGTCTGGAAATGGCTTTGGTATTGAGTCAGCGCCTCATTGAATGCTGCCAGCATGTCGTCACTTTGAGCCTGCTGTCGGGCCAGACCGGCATGCCAGTGTTGCGACACCTCAGCTCCGGCATTGTTCAGGCGTTCACAGCTCTGTACCAGTTGTTGCTGCTGTTCCTTGAGCCAGGTTTGGTGCTGATCGTTGATGGCGCCAAGCCAGGTGTGGAGTTGTTCCTGCAACTGGCTTTGAGTTTGTTCGTTCTGCTTTGAGAGGGTCGCCAACGTCTCCTGGTTCTGGGCCTGCTGTGCAATCAGATTCTGCTGCCAGCGTTCGCCGGCTTCTGCAGTGGTTTTCTGGAAAGCGGCGGTCAGTTCCGCTAACTGCTGGCGGGCATCATTAGCCCAGCTTTGTTGAAGGCTGTGAGCATCTTTCTGAAGCTGCTCCATGGCATGGATAACAATGGGCTCAATCCGTTGCGAAGCCTGTTTTGCGCTGTCATCCAGCGCCGATTTCAGGGATTGGGCCACAGAATCGGCCAGTGTCTGGTAGTGGCTGCCGACCGTGCTGTGGAATTCCTGCTGGTTTCGGGTCAGGGACTGTTCCAGTTGCTGGCCGAGCTGCTCCATTCGTGCCGTCATGCGTTCCATGGCCGAGGCCATTTCGGGCAAGGCTTTGGCCTGGCTCTCCAGAGCCTGAAACGCCTGATGGCGTTGATGGTCTGTAGAAAGATGATGCAGCTTGTCTCGCAGCGCACTATCCAGGGCGCGGGAAGCCTGCAACCGATCCCGACGGCTCAGGGTGGAGGCCAGCCCCAGCATAGCGGAGGCGGCCACACCGGCAATGGAGGTGCCAAAGGCGAGACTCAAACCGGCAATCGGTGCGGCCAGGGCGCTGCGAATAGCGCTCAGTTCGGTGCTGTTATCCAGGGCTGAGGCAGCGCCGCCCAGGGTCACAATCATGCCGGCAAAGGTGCCCAGCAGGCCCAGCATCACCAGCAGGCCGGTCAGGTAGGGTGTCAGTTGCGGGCCGGGTAATGCGGCGGCATGGCCCTCGATTCGCCGTTGCACCTGGAACTGCATCGGGGCGGGCAGTGTGCCAAGCCAGTGGTTAACCTGCTCCTGGCTTTCAGGTAACTGATGAACCTGTGCGTTCAGTTCGCGGGTCTGTCGGCGGAAATTCACCAGTTCGCCAAAGCCGAGGCAGTAAACGGCGCCAATCAGGCCGGTAAACGCCAGCGCCAGCAGGTCGGAACCGACAAATCCGGCACCAATCCAGGCTACCACGGCCAGGCCGATGGCAAACGCCAGGGTAAAGAACAGTTTACTCATGGGGTGTTGTTAACCTCTTTGTGGCAAGCCTCCAGCAAACCCAGAACCGGTTCCAGCCGAACATCCAGTTCAGCGAGTAACAAAGACTGCGCTTCCTCGCAGTAACGGTGGAACCAGTCGGCCGTTGTGGCCGGGGTAGGGCATTGCTCCGGGGTGGTCGATCGGTGCTCGAATCGTTGTTCAAGTACCTTGGGAATATGGGAAAAACACTGTGCGGTATACCCGGCCATCGTTTGATCAAACACCGCGTCCAATTCGGCCAGGTGAGCCAGCTTCGGGCCCTGATCTTTCATCGATTTTCGAACCTTGTCCCGCAACTGACGGCTGTTGGCCGCCACCTTACGCTGTAATGTCAGCCAGGCATTGAGAGCGACTTCAGGTTCGGGTTCACCATCAAACTCCAGATCTGAGCCAAATCCGCGAATACGCTGAACTAGCGCTCGGCGTATTGTCGCCAGCTCATCGGTTAACCGGTCTACCACGGCGCCCTGAGGCGTGCCTGGCTGTTTAGCCCGATAACCAATGGCCGCATCCAGGGTCATGGTGTCGCCCAGGCCGAACAGCCGGCTCAGTCGCTCACCAAAGCAGGGAAGTTGCTCAGGCGCAGCAAATGCCCCGGATCGGGACAGTTGATCTAGCAGTGCATTTCGGGGCCCTATTGGGGCACGGTTATGCTGGGTCATTGGTTTACTGATTGACCGGGCCGTTTGGTAGAAAAGGACGCTATTCTACTGGCTAAGGCCGATGAAACATAATGACCGTAGGGAAAGTTGCTAATTCAGCCCGTAGCGGCGTTCGCGCTCAAACCGGAAAAAGCCCTCTTCCTCTTCCCGTTCGATGGTCGGGGCAGAAAACCCGAAATGTTCCTGGCGAAGATCCGTTAACGCGGCCTCCAGTTGATCGCCGTTCAGGCGGTTCTCCAGGGCGCGTCTTTCGGCCATATAAGCTTTGCCTTTCTGCCATTTTTCCTCCCGGCGCTGGTCTTCCTCGGCCAACTGGCGAACGGTTTCTTCGGAGTAGCCTATCTGGCGGCGCAGAGCGTTGATGGTTTGCTGGCGTTTGTCTGCCGGCAGGCTGGCGAGTTGTTGTTGAACGCTGTCCATGGAGAACAGGGCGTGGCCGGTCGCACCGGAACCCGCCAGTTGCCGGGCCAGATCGGCACCATAGAGTTCGTCTGCGGTGGTCTGTAGCTGGTGAGCCAGTTCGGTCAGTGGCATCTGGTTGGCCTGGTCCAGCCGCGCCAGAGTCTGCTGGAACTGGTCCGATTTGGCTTCCACCGGGTTCTGCTCCTCGGCCCAGATCTGGCTTGCCAGGGGGCCGAAAATCGCTTCGCGTTGCTGCCAGAGCTCGGCGTAGCGTTCCATGTCCGGCAACCCCTGTAAACGAAGCTCGTGATTGTCGAGCCACCGGTTATACAGGTCCAGCTTGGCCATTAACGCGAAAATGCTGTCGGCCAGTTCCGGAAAGGCCGTGGTGACGGCGGACTGGAAAAGCTCGTCACCGGCATCCGGATAACGCGCCAACAGGTTTCGGCGTTCGTTATACAGACGTGCCTGGGTGGCCGGCTCGGTGATGGTGTCGCCGTACAGTTCCAGGTACTTAACGGCCAGTTCAACAACGCGTTGGTCGCCGCTTTGGGTTGGCTCGGTGGTGGGCGTCGCTGCCGCACGCGAGGGGGTGGAACCATTGGGTGCTTGCATAGCCGCCGGCTTTGATGACTCGGGCCAGTAATGAAAACCGCCCGCAATCACTAAGGCCAGGGCACCGAGCGCCAATACGGAATTGAGTGGTTTCATTGCAGCGGTCCTGCTATTGGTTTTGCCGTATGCGGTCCCGGCCGCCGTTCGGCCGGGACACCTGGGGCTCAGAGGAGCGGTTGCAGTTTCGGCCAGATCAGATCAGCGATCTTTTTCGAACCGCTATCCGCCGGGTGGATACCATCAAAGATGATGTCGCGGTCGTTGATTACCCAGCGCGGATCCACAAATGTGCAGTCCAGTACCGAGTTCTCGCAGGCCTTGGCCAGTGTGGCATTGCCGTAGTCCACCGCCTCTTTCATGTCATCCAGCCGGAACAGGCCGTTTTTGGTGTAGTAGTAGCCGGTAAGAATGCCCTTCTGAACGCCGGCTTCCGCCATCTCGTTCAGGAAATCCACGCCTTCCACATAGATATCATCGATGAAATCCCGGCATTGCTGGCTCAGGCGCCCGAAGCGCCACCAGGGTGTCTTGCAGTTGTTGGAGTTGAAGGCAATCGCCGGAATCAGAATATCGTTCCCGCCGGCATCACCGACAATGGTTTTGATATCCGGGTTGTCTGTGACGGCTTCCCGGAACTGATTGGGAATAGACGGGGCAATCAGCTCACCGGACAGCTCTGCACCGGAGACCGTGTAGCGCCGGAAGGTTTCGCCGGCTTTTGCTTCCAGCTGATTCTGGATTTCACCGGAGAGGGCAAAGATGGAATCGCCAACGAAAACGACCTGGTCGTTATCGGCGTCGGTCACCTTGTCGTTACTGAGCAGATAGCCGAGTTCACTGCAGCCGGTAAACAGCAGTGCTGCGCCAAGTGCCATGGCTGGTTTGAGGGTTTTGCCCAGGAGATCGGGCAGGAACGAACGGTGTTCATTAATTGTCATTGTTTGAACTCCTTGTGTAAGGGATAGACGGTCCGTCTATGGGTACTGCCCTTTCAATATCGTCCATGGGCGCTGGTTTGCAGAATGGTAGAAGAGGCTTCGGAGTTGTCAGATCCGGCCATCAGTCGGTCATTGTGAACCGCCTCTCAGTGCTTGACCTGTCTCAAGTGGCGATCAGCACTGGCTTGTATTTTTTCCATCAGCGTCAAATATAGGTAATCAGAGAAACCTATTTGCTCAGATGCGAGGAGCACCATGGATTTCAAAGACTATTACGCCGTCCTCGGTGTGAGTGAGTCTGCCACGCCCGAGGAAATCAAGAAGGCCTACCGTAAGCTGGCGCGGAAATATCACCCGGATGTCAGCAAAGAAGCCGATGCGAGCGACCGTTTTAAAGATGTGGGCGAAGCGTATGAAGTACTGAAGGACCCCGAGAAACGGGCCGAGTACGACCAGTTGCGCAAGTACGGCACCCGAGACGATGGTTCATTCCAGCCGCCACCGGGCTGGCAGAGTGCCTCCGGCTTTGGCGGCGGAGGATACACAGAGGCCGACGCTCGTCAGTTCAGTGATTTTTTTGAGGAAATCTTCGGCGGCGGCCGGCGTGGGGGCTTCGGTGGTGGCGGTTTTCGCCAGAGCATGAGAATGCGGGGTGAGGATGTGCATGCCCGGCTGGCCCTGTTTCTTGAAGAGGCCTTTAACGGTTGCGAGAAACAGGTGTCGTTTACGGTTCATGAACCGGATGACCAGGGCCGCCTGATACCACGCCAGAAAACCCTGAAAGTAAAGATCCCCGCGGGTATGCGGGAAGGGCAGCACATCCGGCTCAAAGGCCAGGGCGCGCCCGGCGTTGGTGGTGGTGAGTCTGGCGATCTGTTTATCGAAGTGGAACTGGCGCCACATCCACACTTCAGCATTGAGGGCCGGGATGTGCTCGTGACTGTACCAATCTCCCCGTGGGAGGCCGCCCTGGGTGCGACGGTCACAGTACCAACGGTGAGCGGAAAGGTGAATGTGAAGGTACCGAAGGGGGCCACCAGCGGGCGCAAACTCCGGCTCAAGGGCAAAGGCTTCCCGGGTAAACATCCGGGCGACCAGATTGTGGTACTGCAAGTGGCCATGCCGGAACAGCACACGGCGGAAGCTGAAGCACTCTACGAGAAGCTGGCTGAGCTGGAGAAAGGCTTTAATCCGCGCAGCAAGCTGCACGTGTGAGGGAGGCGAACATGACGAGCAAAGACCGGATTCTGACGGTGGAAGTCACCGACACCGATGGCAGCACCTTCTCGCTTCGGGAAATCTGCGAACGCGGGGACTGCCATGCAGAGTTTGTGATCAAACTGGTGGATTATGGGGTCATTGCGCCACTGGACGAGGTGCCGGAAATGCGCCAGTGGCAATTCGACGTGGCCGCGCTGAGTCGCCTGCAGAAAGCGCTGCGCCTGCAGCGGGATCTCAAACTCAACCTGCCGGGGCTGGCGATGTCGCTGGAGCTGCTGGATGAAGTTCAGGACATGCGGCGGGAGGTGGACCGTCTGAACCAGCGCATTCGTCAACTGATGGGCGAGTAGGCGTATTATTGTCCCGGGGGCTGAACGCCTGTTTCAGTGCCCGGACTTTTCCAGTGCCTGTATTTCGGCGTAAATCTTTTCCGCCTCCTCCATCAGCGTGCCGTGACTACGCAAATCGCCATTACGCTGTGCATGCAGCGCCTTGGCGAGCTTTTCCTCATAGGCTTTCTGCAGTTTTTTCTTCGGGTCGCCCTTCAGAAATCCCAGCATGGCTGGCTTCTCCTCTTGTTCAGTGTTTCAGCATATACGCTGTCGGGCCGGCGTAGTTCACTCCAGAACCTGGATTGCTGCCCACATAGGCCCGCCTTTTGCTATACATAAAGACAGAAACTCGGCAGGGAGCCGGCTGTCGGTGTGCAGGATGCTTTGCGCGCGAACACTAGCGGAGTCCCTATGTCCATACGCTTTTTCAAACACCTCGTGACCAGTCGTCTGTTGCGGCCGGTGTTCATTGTGCTTCTGGTTGCTGGCCTGATTCAGGTCGTTGTCAGCCAATGGTTGATATCGAACCAGGTTGAGCGGCTGGTCGAAACCGCAGGCACCGCGCTGGAAGCCAGCAGCAATAATGTCAGCGCCTCGTTTGGTGAAACCCGGGAAGATGTCCGGGGCCGGCTTGAGCGCATGCGCCAGAAAACAACCGACGAACTTTCCGCGGAACTCACCCGCCAGCAGACCGAGCAGCAGGAGCGTGTGGCCGGTAATGTTCGTACAGCCGTTATGGCGGAAGCCCAGGGGCTTGCCGAGGTGCTGGCTGCCGTCGCTGCGCCTCTGATCTGGGATCGTGACATCCCCCGCCTGACCGATCTGGTGGAACTGGCCGATGCCAGAGAGTCTGTTCTGTTTGCAATTTACTACGATCAGTACGGTGAACGTCTGACCCGCTATGTGGATCGCACGGACGATCGTGTTCGCACTCTTATGGAGCAGGGGGAAGGTCGTGGTGCTGCAAATCGGGTCCTGGATGCTGCCAGCCGGGATCCCGATGTGGTGATCATCAGCGCGGATATTGCGCCACAGGGTTCGGCTATTGGAGAGCTGAAACTTGGGTTGTCGCTTGAGGGCATCAATCGTGACCTGACTCAGCTAGAGGCGGAATTCGGAGCAACCATTGCGGGCAGTATTGATGCACTCAGGGAGACACTTGGCACCGAAACGGAGCAGGTGAACCAGCGGTTACAACAGCAGCTCGCAGCCATGGACACAGAAACCCGCACGAGCATGAATAACACCGTGCAGGCGTTGAATGACGAAGCCGAAAGTCTGTCCACCAAGCTGTCGCTTCTGGCGGTGGTGTCGGTCGTAACCCTGGTTGTGCTTGTGGCCCTGGTGCTGGGCGGCGGCGTGCTGCCCAGGGTTTACCGCCTTAGCCAGGCGATCTGGGGGATTGCCGATGGCGAAGCCGATCTCACCCGGAGAGTCTCCCTTAAAGGCAATGACGAACTGACCGAAATGGGGCACGGAGTAAACCGGTTTATTGCTCGGATCCAGGAACTGGTCTCAGACGTCAAGGCGTCGGCAGAGTCCGCCGCCGGCCAGGCGCAGGCCCAGCGGGATATCAGTCGCCGCGCTGTGGCCGCGGTGAATCGTCAGGAGCAGGGTGTTGCCCAGGTTTCCGGCACCATGGAGATGATGTCGCGCAGCATTTCCGAAGTCGCCGGTGATGTGCAGGATATCGCCGGCGAAGTCCGGAATGTCAGCGCCGAAAGTGCGGCCACGGCGGAGATCTCCCGTGAAGTGCGTGATCGTCTCGACAGCGTCGTGCGGAACGTTGAGCAAGCGGTCGCGGCGGTCAATCAGTTGGATACCCAGAGTAAAGAGATTGGCTCGGTATTGTCCGTGATCGGAGCTATCGCGGAGCAGACCAACCTGCTGGCACTGAACGCCGCCATCGAAGCGGCGCGGGCTGGCGAGTCCGGTCGAGGGTTTGCGGTGGTGGCTGATGAAGTACGCACTCTGGCCAGCCGAACCCAGGAGTCGACCACCGAGATTCAGGCCATTATCGAAAGGTTGCAGCAAGGCAGTCGTCAGGCCGTCAGCACCATTAACGATGTGTCCGGTCAGGTCGCGGAATCCTCAACGGAGTTCCACCGGGCCGACGAGCACTTCGACCGCATTAACCAACTGCTGGCCAGCCTTCAGCAGCGGGCCCTTGAGATCTCCGGGGTGGCGGAAGATCAGAGTGGGCACGCCAGCGAAGTCAGCGTCAGCGTGCGTGAAATCGCCGATTCCTCCCGGGAAACCGTTGATTCCATAACGCAATCGGACGAGGCCAGCGGTGAAATAGCAAGCACCCTGTCGGCCCTGCAAACAAAGGCATCCCAGTTCCGGGTCTAGCAGACCCGGACACGTTTCCAGAAACGATTCACGAAATTTTCATCTTTCCTGACTGGACAAATTGAAAATTTGGGATTATTTTCCCATTTAATTATTTGGGAAAAATATCCCAATTATTGTGGCGCTGAAAAATGCGCCGGATTCTGTCAAATCAGTCGGGAGAAGGAAGATGAAGCGCAACGGACTTTCAAAAGCGATCAAGTTGGTTCTGGTTGGTACCTTGGCCGGCGGCCTGGCCGCCTGTGGTGGCGGTGGCTCCGGCTCCTCCGGTTCAGTAGGTGCAAGTGGCAATGCCGAGGGCACCAGTGTTGGTGCGGTGACCGGTTTTGGTAGCGTGTATGTCAACGGAACCCGGTTTGCGACCGATGGCAGCGTTAGCAGTGACGACGGCATTGAGCGTGAGGGCCAGCTTGAAAAAGGCATGGTGCTGAAAATCAAAGGTGGCTGGGACGAGCGGGGCCAGGGCCAGGCCGACGCTGTGTTTTATGACGACACCCTGAGGGGGCCGCTGGTTGCGGCAACCTGGGATGCCACTGCCAGCACCGGACAGCTGGAGTTGCTGGAGCAGTTGGTTGTGCTTAACAACCAGACGGTATTCCGCGGAGCCACACCGGTTGAGCTTGCGGCCGCGCCTGCCAATTATCGGGTTCGGGTAAGTGGCTGGCGGCTGGATGACGGCAGCTTCCGGGCCAGCTTCGTGGGTGCGCGTCTGCTGGGCTCGGATTTTGACGATGTGAATGAGGCTGAACTTGAAGGCGTGGTCCAGAACCTGGATGCGCAGTTGCAGACCTTCACCATCAACGGTTTTACAGTGGATTACACCAGCGCGGTCGCGGATGACGATTTCAGTCTGGACCAACTGGAGAACGGGCTCGCGGTTGAAGTGGAAGGTCAGCTCAACGCAGACGGCGATGTCCTGCTCGCCGAAGAAATTGATGATGAGGACGACCTGTTTGACGATAACGACGACGTTGAAATTTCCGGTGATATCTACGATTTCGATGCGTCTGCCCGCACCTTCCGGATTAATGGCGTTCTGGTGCAGCTAAACGCTGAGACCGAGTTTGACGACATCAGCGAGGGCAGCCTCCAGGATGGCGTGTTCGTGAAAGTCGAGGGTGATTTCCGCAACAACACCCTGCTGGCGGAAGAAGTGGAAGGCCAGGAAGGCGATGCGGAACTGGACGGCATCATCCAGCAGATCGATCTGGACAGTGAATTGCTGGTGGTCAGTGGCGTTCGCGTTCAACTCACCGCAAATACCCTGATCGACGATGATGACAGTGATAACGACCTGCGTAATCGGGTTGATGACATCAACGCCTTCAGCGTTGGGGACTATGTCGAGGTGGAAGGTCGTCAGCGTACTGATTACCTCGAAGCTTTCACCATTGAGCGGGAAGACAGCGACGAAGATGATAACTTTGAGCTGGAGGCCAGAATCGATGCCATTTCTGATACGTCGGTGACGGTGATGAATCTGGAAATCCTGCTGAATGACTTCAGCGTTGCGGGTCTTCAGGTTGGTGATGAAGCCGAGGTTGAGTACGACCAGACCATCGGCGGAGAGTATGTGTTGACCGCAAACCCCGAAAACTGAGGTTGAAGGACACAGGTTGCGGGGGATACCGCAACCTGTGTCTGGTTTTCCGGGGCAAGATGGGAATACAATCCCAAACATGACTGATGCCAAATCCAATCCCCTGCACCAAGCGCTGTTCCGCATTTTGCGCCCCATGGCCAGACTGCTGTTGCGCAATGGCGTACCGTTCGGCGAATTCTCTGAGCTGGTGAAAAGGGCGTATGTGGAGGCTGCGTTGGAGGATTTCTCTGACGGGCGCCGCAAACCAACCGATTCCAGAGCGGCAGTGATGACAGGCCTGACCCGCAAAGAAGTGCGAAAACAACGAGAGATATTGGCGGGGCAAAGCCCGGTCAGCGAACGAACCTCTCATGCCAATCGCGCTTCGCGTGTGGTGTCCGGATGGGTGCACGATGAGACCTATCAGGCTGCGAATGGACAGCCCGCGGTGCTGGCATTCGAGGGCGCCGGGAGCTTCAGTGAGCTGGTTCGAAAATACAGTGGCGATATGACTCCCAGAGCGGTACTGGATGAGCTCCAGCGGGTTGGGGTAGTCGCGGTTGAGCCGGATACTGGGTTCCTGATCCTGAAACAGCGGGCGTATGTGCCGGCCGGAGACAGCGAAGAAATGCTCCAGATCTTCGGAGAGGACGTATCTGATCTTGTAGCCACTATTGATCACAATCTGGTGAGTCGGGATGTCGGGCGTGAGCCGCTGTTCCAGCGCACCCTGACCTATAATGAAATACCACCAGAGGTGATCGCTGCGTGGCGTGAACAAGCCGCAAGGCAGTCCCAGGCCCTGCTGGAAGATCTGGACAGCTGGTTAGGGCCTCACGACCGGGGAGTATCCGGCCAGGAGGGCGGCGAATCGGTACGGACCGGCGTCAGCATTTTCTATTTTGAAGAGCCGGTTCAGACGAACAAGAGCGGAGATGAATGATAATGGCTCTTAATGTCCCGACCGGACAACCCCCGCGCTGGCAAACCACCGAACTGGTCAGCATGCTGCTTTCGCCGGGTGCCCGTCAGGTGGTGAGATACTGGCTGAGTTCCGAGCATTTCCTGGATGAGCAGAAACACCCGAAGGTGGTGCTTGCAACGCCCCATGAACCCCATTCCTTTGTTGACCTGGTGCAAATCGCCAATCCAAACCTGGTGCCTTCTGTCGTGCTTGCGGAACTGCTTCGAAAGGGCATTGTGGAAACCCTGGAGAGCGGTCACGTTCTGTTAAAGAGAAGCGCTTATGCTCCCTGGGGTGCTACCGGTTCACTGAGCCTGGGCAATTACGATGATTTTGTTGATATCGACAAGCTACGACGACGCCACAACGACAGCTGACAATCAGTGGCGGGCCCGGATGGCCCGCAGGAGAGAGCAATGTTCAGAGCAGTAACGCTTCACAGAATGCTGAAACTCGCCGCCGCACCGATCGCACTCGGCGTGTTGAGTGCCTGCGGCGGCGGTGGCGGTGGTGGAGTCGGCGTTGCCGACGGCGGCATCCGAGGCACAGGCTCCAGCGTTGGGCCGGTTTCCGGTTTCGGCAGTGTCTTCGTCAATGGCGTGAAGTTTGAGACGGATGGTCGCGTCAGCAGTGATGACGGCATTGAGCGTGAAGACCAGTTACAGGAAGGCATGATCCTGAGGATCGAAGGCGAGTGGCGAGTTGATGGCCGGGGGAATGCGGAGTCGGTCGAGTACGACGATACCTTCCGCGGGCGTGTGGACAATCTGATTCAGACCCCGGATGCCGACGGTATGGTCGAATCGGTGCAGTTCACCATCTATGAGCAGACTGTGGTTGCCGACCAGCAGACGGTGTTCAAGGACATTGCGCTTGAAACCCTGGCAGACGGCGCTTTCGTGCGCATCAGTGGCTGGCGTGAGCCGGACCCCGACGGCCGGTACCGGGCAAGCCACATTGGTTTGATGACGCAGGACGAAACCAACGTAGAGATTGAAGGCCGCATCGACGAGGGTTCATTGCAGCTGAATCTGAATCAGTTCAGCATTAACGGGCAGTCGGTCTCTTACACTGACAGCGCGTTCGCCGGGTCGCTGACGGAAGCCGATCTGGCGGATCTTCTGCTGGTGGAGGCCGAAGGTACGATCTCCAATGGCGTATTGATTGCACGGGAAATCGACGAAGGCGAAACCCGTCGCTACCGTCGGGGCTCCGGCGATGACATTGAGTTCTCAGGCCCCGTGAGCACCGACTACAACGCATCGGACCGATCCTTCCACATCAACGGCCTGATTGTCTTTGTCGACGACAACACCGAGTTTGATGATGGTTTGTCGGCCTCGGATCTGACCGCCGGCATGCTGATACAGGTTGAGGGGGATTTCCAGGATAATGGCTCCGTACTGGCTGAAGAAATTGAAGCTCGTGAAGGCAACGCCTCAGTAGACGGTGTCCTCGACGTCAACACGCTCAACTTCAACGACCAGACCTTCCGGGTTGGTGGTGTGTTGGTGCAGCTCACGCCACGGACGATCATCACCGACGATGACAGCGATCTGCGCCTGAAACTGGCGGACCTGAACGGCAGTTATCAGGTAGAAGTGGAAGGTATCGAGCGGCAGTCCGGCTCTGGCGTTACGCTTGAGGCCGTCAAGATTGAGCGCAACGAGGAAGACACTACTCCGGCGAGTCCGCGGAAGTATGAGCTGGAAGGCCAGTTGTCTGATATCGAGGATAGTTTTTATACGATCCTTGGTGTCAGAATCGATATCAGTCTTGTCGACTTCGATGATGGCGAGAGAAGCTCTATCGAATCGGCGTTCTCACAGGGGGCATCGGTAAGTCTTGAGATAGATTACGTTGAGTCACCCCCGGGTGTTTACGTCGCCGATGAAATCGGACTGGAAAGCGAAGACTGAGCCATGAACCACCTCGCCCACACCTTCCTCGCACCGGACTCACCGGAGGCGAGAGTGGGCAGTATCCTCGGGGATTTCACCCGGGGACTGGACTGGGATCATGTGCCGTCGCCGGTGCTTGCAGGCGTGCGGCACCACCTGGCGGTTGATGTATTCACCGATCAGCATCCGCAGGTGCTGGCCAGTAAAAGCCTGTTCTCAAGGGAGCGCCGGCGCTTTGCCGGCGTGGCTCTGGATATCCTCTACGACCACTTTCTGCTCCGGCACTGGGAACAGTTCAGTGACTGGGACAAAAATACCTTTATCCGGACCGTATACCAGGAACTGCAAAGCCACCAGGCGCTGATGCCCGACAACATGGCGGTGGTGACCCGTCGCATGGTCGAGCATGACTGGTTTGGCGCCTATCAGGATCTGGACAACATCGGCTATGCCCTCGATCGCGTGGCCAGCCGAATCCGCTTTGCCAACCGGTTTACCGGCATCATCGACGAAATCCGGGCCAATGAATCGGAACTGGAGGAACATTTTCTGGCCTTCTTTCCGGAACTTCAGGCCTTCGCCAACCGCTATCCGGAATCATCCCATCAGGCGTGAACGGGCCTGCTGATATTCCTCTTCCAATCGCTGAACCAACGCCTCAACCGACACCACATCATGAATCTGGCTCACACCCTGACCGGCGGACCAGACGGTCTTCCAGGCCTTGGCCTCATCGTCCATGGGCTTGAGCTTCTCGCCGTAATTCACATCGCCGGCCTGGTTCAGCTTCTGCATATCAAAGCCAGCGGCCTCCAGGCTCTGGCGCATAAAGCTGGCCGGTACACCGGACACCGCCGGGGTATGGATGATATCCGCTGATACGGCTTCGATGATCATGTTCCGATAGGCATCCTCTGCCTCGGATTCCTCGGTATTGATAAACCGTGTGCCCATATAGGCCAGATCTGCCCCCAGCGCCTGGGCTGCCAACAGATCCTCTCCGTGGGACAAACCGCCGGCCAGCAAAATGGTGCCATCGAACACCTCACGGATTTCATGCACCAGTACAAACGGGTTGGTGGTACCGGCATGGCCACCGGCGCCGGCGCTGACCGCAATGATGCCATCCACCCCGGCTTCTGCCGCCTTGCGGGCGTGTTTCTGATTGGTGACATCGTGGAATACCAGCCCGCCGTAACTGTGCACGGCTTCCACCACCTGGCTGGCCGCGCCCAGGGAGGTAATGACAATTGGCACCTGATGCTTTACGCACAGTTCAAGATCCGCTTGCCAGCGCGGGTTGGTGCGGTGCACCACCAGATTCACGGCATAGGGCGCGGTTGTCGCGCTTGGTTGCTGCGCTTGCCATTGCGCCAGCTCGTCATTCATCTGCACCAGCCATTGCTCGAAACCCTCACTGCTGCGCTGGTTCAGGGCTGGAAAACTGCCCACGATGCCGGCTTTGCAACAGGCAAGGGCCAGGCGGGGTGAGGAAATCAGAAACATGGGGGCGGCAATTAACGGAAGACGAAGCTGATTTTGGAGCTGTGCGGGAATTGGCATGTTGAGTCCTTGATTTTTATTGGAACTTTCTCAAGCTATGGGGGATCTTAGCCTGTTCCCGCAGAGCCGCGAAACCGGTTTTCTGAGATAGTGTGTTATTAACCTCCAGACAAGGAGCCCGTCATGGGTGAAGCAAAACGACGTAAACAGACCGGCGCCCCTTCGCCACGCAACACGCAGGGCCGCAAATCACTGATCATCGTCCTGTCACTGGTGATCGGGGTGGCCGTCATTGCCGGCCTGTATTTCGTCACCAAACCACCGGCACCCAGCTCCGAGGCACTTCCCGTGGCGGCCCCCAACGCCGACGAATTCCCGGCCATTGTCGACCAGTACGGCGTCTCCGTTGGCAACGAAGACGCGCCGGTTGTCGTCCGCGAGTTCGCCGACTACCAGTGCCCGGCCTGCGCCCGCTTCGCCGAAGCCAGCCAGCGCCTCAAGAAAGAATATGTGGAGTCCGGTAAAGTCCGTTTCGTCTATTTCGACCTGCCTCTGCGCCAGCATCAGAACGCCATGCCCGCCGCCCTGGCCGCCCGTTGTGCGGGTGATCAGGACCAGTACTGGGCCATGCACGACAAACTCTACGGTTCCCAGTTGGACTGGAGTGGTTCCAACGATCCGACGGCCACCTTCACCCGCTACGCCAGTGACCTCGGCCTGGAAGAACGCCGCTTCCGTCGTTGCATGGAAACCGAATTGCACCGGGAAGCTGTCGAACAGAGCCTGCAAGTGGCTGTCCAGCTCCGGGTCGCCAGCACACCCACGGTCATGGTCGACAACATCCAGTTGACACGGCCCGGCTGGGGCCAGTTGTCGGCGGTTGTAGAACGGGAGTTGGCCAAAGCGGAGTAATGCGGCCATCCGCAACTTGCATCGGGGGCCTGGTTGATTAAACTTTGCCCCCTCGCGCCCACCGGCCGTGACAAATATCAAATCATGCTCCGGATTTACGATCCGGCCCGCAGGAGAAAACCATGAGCAACGAAATCGTCGTCTGCGCACTCTACAAGTTCGCAGTCCTCAATGATTACAAAGATCTACGCCAGCCCTTGCTGAACCTGATGCTGGAAAAAGGCGTGCACGGCACCCTGCTGCTGGCCCGCGAAGGCATCAACGGAACCATCGCCGGCAGCCGAGAAGGCATCGACGCTGTGAAAGCGTGGATTGGCAAAGACGACCGCTTCAACGGCATCGACTACAAAGAATCCTTCGTCGATATCCAGCCGTTCAAACGCACCAAGGTCAAACTCAAGAAAGAAATCGTCACCATGGGCGTCGATGGCATCGACCCCAAGCGGATTGTCGGCACCTACGTGGAGCCGCAACAATGGAACGACCTGATCTCTGATCCGGACGTTGTCCTGGTCGACACCCGTAACCAGTACGAAGTCGAGATCGGTACCTTCAAAAACGCCGTCAATCCGGCCACTGACACCTTCCGCGAGTTTCCCGAGTATGTGAAGCAGAACCTCGACCCGCAGAAGCACAAGAAAGTCGCCATGTTCTGCACCGGCGGTATCCGCTGCGAGAAGTCTACGGCTTATCTGAAAGAGCAGGGCTTCGAAGAGGTGTATCACCTCAAGGGCGGCATCCTGAAGTACCTGGAAGAGGTTCCTCAGGAGCAGAGTCTGTGGCAGGGTGAGTGTTTCGTATTTGACGACCGGGTAACGGTGAATCACAACCTGGAACGTGGCGAATACGACCAGTGCCACGCCTGTCGCCGGCCGATTACCGAGGCCGACAAGCAGCGCCCGGAATACGAACAGGGTGTCAGTTGCCACCAGTGCATCGACAGCCTGACCGAAGAACAGAAAGCCCGTTTCAAGGAGCGTGAGCGCCAGATGCGCCTGGCCCGTGAGCGGGGAGAAGAACACGTCGGCGGCGAGGCCGCACGCATTATTGCTGAGCGAAAGGCCCGCAAGAAGGCCGAACGGGAAGCACAGGCGCGCAGGAGTCTGGAGGGGGAAAAGCAGCGTAAGTCTGCTGTGAATTAACAGCCCCTGAGTAAGGAGACAGTATGTTGATCAGAAAACCCCTGGCGGTTGCCTGCCTGGTGGTGGCCCCCGTGGCCTGGGCCCAGGAAAGCGGCAACGTCGAAGGTGAGGCTGAGCTTGGCATTTTGCTGACCTCTGGCAACACCGAAGAAACCAAGGTGAATGGTCGGCTGGCTCTCAAACATGAGACAACGATGTGGCGGAATACCGGCGAGTTCAGTTCCCGGTACACTGAAGCCGATGAAGAAACCACGGCAGAGGAGTATCAGGTTGCGCTGGAATCCGACTACAAGTTCGATGAGCAACAATACTGGTTTGTCAGAGGTTCCTGGGAAGACGATCGTTTCTCCGGTTACGACTTCGAGTCTACCTTGAGCACTGGTTACGGAAACCGCGTCTGGCAGGTGGGAGAGCGATCGTTCCTCGACATTTCTGGAGGCCTGGGTTATCGGTATAACAAGCTTGAAGAGGTGAATGACGATGGCGACGACGCTGAAAAGGAAGCGATCGCAAGATTAGCCGCCCATTTCGACTACGCCTTATCGGACACCGCCCTGTTCCGGCAGAAGCTCAGTACCGAAATTGGACTGGATGAGAACAACACCATCAGCCAGTCCGAAACGTCCCTGCAAACCAGTATCGTGGGGTCGCTGTCGATGAAAGCGGCGTTCCGGGTAAAGCATGTATCCGATGCGCCCGCCGGTACTGACAAGACTGACACCGAAACGTCGTTGTCGTTGCTGTACGGGTTCTGACACACCCGGTAGCCACAAACAAAAACGGGGCAGGGGAAGAATCCTCTGCCCCGTTTGTTTTTGGGGTTACACGTTGTTTCTCAGGCCCAGTTCGTCCGGGTAGGGCGTCAGGTATTTCTGGGAGTGGAGGTAGTCTACCGGTTCCTTGCGTTGGGCCAGGCGCAGCAGCGTCATGGGCACCACCAGAGGTATCTCACCGCGCCGGTAGGCTTCGATCTGCTCCAGCAGCACGGTTTTTTCCTCGGCCGACATGCCTTCTTTCAGAAAACCCAACAGATGCTGCATGGCATTCACATGCGAGCCACGGCTTACCCGTTGGGTCATGGCTTCCATGAACTGATGGATGTAGCGGTCGGCAATCTGTTCCAGAGGTTCGGATTTGAGGTCGCCCAGCATCGGGCCCAGTTGCCGGTAGATCTTTTCTGAATGGGCCAGCAGCGTGAACTTGTGGCGGGTGTGAAAATCAATCAGCGCCTGCTTGGTCAGGTTTTCGCCTGCCACGTTCTGCATCCAGTCGTCGTAGGCAAATACCCGTTCAATGAAGTTTTCCCGCAGCATGTCATCGTGCAGGCGGCCTTCCTCTTCCACCGGCATCAGCGGGTAGGCTTTCATCAGCGCTTCGGCGAACATACCGCGGCCATCCCTGTGCATGAAACTGCCTTCGGCGTTGTGAATCTTGATGCGTTCCATGCCGCAACTGGGCGATTTCGCCATCAGGATGTAGCCGCGCAGGTTGGCCAGAGAGGGTAGTACTTCGGCAATGAAGTTCTGCATGCCTTCGGTGTGGTCTTTGCTGCCCTTGCTTTCCACCAGGTGAAGACCGTCTTCATGCTCCCGCAGATGAATGGCGGGGCGGGGAACGCCAAGGCCGGCTTCAAGTTCCGGACAGATAGAGCGGAACTCGAAGTGCTTTGCCAGCACCTGGGTGCAGTAGCGGGAGTGTTTGTGGCCGCCGTCGTGCCGAACTTCCTTGCCCAACAGGCAAGTGCTGATGCCAACCGGTATACCGCTCACAGGCTTCTCCAATACACAAAAGTGACGTTACTGATACCGCTTACGTTCATTCAGTGTAAACCGATCAGAGCAATGCACCCAAGGTACTCATGAAGACGTTTTGTTGCGTTTCTCCCGGGCAGCCAGGCTGGTCGCGTAAATGCCCCGGACATCCCGGGCAAATTGCTCGATGGAATAATCCTCGGCAAAGGCCCGGGCTTTGTCCGACAGCTCGGTGCGCAGTTTGTCGTCCTCAAGCAGCCGTTGGGCTTTCTCAATCCAGCGGGCCTGGTTCTCCGGAGTCTTGTAGCCGTTCAGGCCGTCCCGAACCACATCTTCAATGCCGCTGGAGCGAACCGCTACCACCGGCAGCCCGGCAGACATGGCTTCCAGAATGACCATGCCCTGGGTCTCGGATTTGGAGGCGAACAGGAAGGCATCGCCAAGGTTGTACCAGAGCGCCATCTCCTCCGGCTGAACCGCGCCCACCAGGGTAAAGTGAGAGCCCAGCTCCAGGCTGTCAATTTTCTTCTGTAGCCGGTCCCTCTGGTGGCCATCGCCAATCATCAGAAACCGGAACGGCACGTCGCTTTCCTGCCGCAGCCGGTCGATGGCTTCGATCATGAAGTCGATGTTCTTTTCGTTGGAAAGCCGGGCCACGCTGATAAAGACCTTCTCGTTGCTCAGCCCCAGTTTTTTCCGGAGTGCCTCCACGTCTGCGGGCTTCACAGCCTGGAAACGCTCGTACTCGATACCGGTGGGTTGTACGAAGGTGGGCGTGGTCACCCCGATCATCCGCAGGTATTCCTCGGTGGAGTAAGTCGGTACGATCACGCCATCGCAGCGGTTGGCGAAGCGTTTGATCAGAGCGTGGGAAATCAGGTTCCGGAACAGCATCCCGGGCAGGGGGACAAAGTGAGCGTAGTGCTCCAGACGGGTGTGATAGGTATAGATGGCCGGGATGCGCAGCTGACGGGCCATAAACAGCCCCAGACTACCCAGCCAGAACGGATGATGCAGGTGAATCACATCCGGCCGGAAGCCCCGCACCTGCTTGCGGATACGGGCCAGGAAAATATTGGCCAGACGGAATTCCCGTTTCTCGCCCATGGCCAGCAGTGAGGGTACCCGCACTACCGCATCTTCCTCGCTGGGCTGGTCGCGATACCGAGGCGCGACAATCTGGGTACTATCTCCCAGATGTTCCAGGCCACGGCGCAGCCGTTCAATGGAAATCGGAACCCCGCCAATGAAAGGCAGATAGTTGTTGGTGAACATGGTGACCCGCAACGGCTTTTCGAGCCACGGGGTGGGGTCCAGGTCGTAATCCGGGTAGTAATCCTTGCCGATGAAGATGACCTGATAAAGCTTGATGGTCAGCGCCAAAAACACCGAGACGATCAGGATGAAGTTTAGATAGCCGGTGTAGAACAGGGAATACACAAAGAACCACAAGCTTTCCAGCCGCTTCCAGACCGGATGCTGACCCACTTCCAGACGCTCCATCTGATAGCTGACGTCGCCGTCTGGAGAGACCCGTACGTCCACGTAGTGGTAGAAGCTGTCCTCCGTATTCAGCACCAGCCCGCCAGCACCCCCGGTGGTAATGTAGGGCGTGCCGTCCACCACCTGCTCGTCAAAGAGCGACAGGTTGGCCGAAAACACCAGGTCGATGCCTTGCTCCCGAATCAGCTGCAGCAGCTCCTCCCGGAAGGCGGGAGGTTGCAGGTAGTCGTCTTCATCGTCGAACAGGGCTGGGGTTTCCGGTTGCAGAAGCGGGTGGCCAATAAACAGGATGTGTGCGTTGCTGGTGTCGTGGGCCAGAAGATCCCGGAGCCAGCGAATCTGCCAGCGCCAGGGCGTTTTCCCGGTGCTGTCGAGGAAGATCAGCCGGGTATTACCGGCCCGCACACTGTAGAAATGGGGCCCGAAATGATCATAAAACCGGAAACTGCCAAAATTCTCGTATTCGTGCGGGCCGAAGGTGAGCAGATAGGGAATGTCCAGGTGGCTCAGGGTGCCATACAGCGCGCGGTATTTATCCTCGCCACCGCCGCTCACGGCATTGCCGGACGACACCAGAAAGTCCACACCGGCCTGGTTCAGGGTCGGGATAAAGCGGCGCTCGAAGATGCCCACGGAATTGTTGATGTTGCCCACCACCGCAAAACGGATACCGGAGCCTGGCGGAGTGCGTTGGTGGATGCGTTCAACCTGCTCGCTGTGCAGGGCCTCAAAGTCCTGTTTGAAGAAATTCAGGTACACCTTGTAGCCCACCAGCGCCACCACAATGGCCAGGCACAGATAGAACAGCAGTTTAAGCGGGTTACGACGGATCATTCCGGCCTCCGGTGGCTTTTGATCAGTTCCCTCTGCATCACCAGCAAACCGATGAGCATGCCCAGGTAGATAGTGAGAAAACGCCAGGCAATAGTGACCAGCACCAGGTGATTGCCCGACAGGATATCCCGGAAGAAACTGCCGAACACGCCTTCCGATATGCCAGAGGCCCCGGGAGTGGGGGAGAAATACATGATGAAGGTGGTTACCACCAGCAAGCCCAGAGTGGTCAGGTAATCCACCTCATAGCCCAGGCCGTGAATCAGCAGGGCGGGAAAACTGAACAGGCTGAGCAGGAACACGGCGGTGAACACTACCGACAGCAGTACGTCCCGTGGCGCGCCACGGAGGTATTCGCTGAAACACAGGGCAAACCGCAGCATTTCCCGCCGTAATTTGAACTGCCAGCGGTCGTGCCGGCGGTGGTTGATCAGATGTGCCTTGCGCAGGCCTGCGACAAGAGCGCTCAACGGCAGGATCATCCAGCGTGTCCGGAACAGCAGCACGGCAAAGAATCCCAGATAGAGCGACACAAACACCGCCAGTGCGGTGCCGATACCGGACGACCAGATGCCGCCGTCCAGGGCCTCCAGGCTCAATAGAAAGACCGGTGTCAGTGAGAAAATGAACGCCACCGCGAGTACCGTGCGGATAGTGGTGGCCGCCGTGGCGCGGGCCACGGGCACCCCATGGCGGGTGAGATACCAGATCTGGGCAAACCCGCCCCCGGTGGCCATGGGCGTTACGTTGGAGAAAAACAGATTAATGAACACCAGCCGGAAGATCTTGCGCAATGGCAGCCGGTGCCCCAGCGCCTTGAGGGTGTAGTGCAGGCGCAGACCATCGGCCATGAAGTAGATCAGCAGCAGGGCCGCGACCGGCAACAGCAGAGTGGGAGAAAGCAGGCGATCATCGAACTGGAAACTGCGGCCGGCGAAGCGGTCGTAGACCGCATACAGGCCGGCACCGGTCATGGCCACAAACAACAGGGCGAAGGCCGTAAGCCGTCGCCAGGAAGTCCGTTTCTGGTAGTTGCTGTCAGTGCTGTTGGTCATGCTCTGCCCGTCTGTTGGTGGCGGGCAGTGTACCCTGTGCAGGGCAGTGCTTGTCCAGTTTGGCTTAGTGACCGTAAACCATCAGATTGGTGTTGGTGATGGCAAAGTCTGTGAACTGGACCGAGCCGATGCTGGTGTCACCCATGCGGAATACCGGCATGTCGATATCAGCCCGGAATTCCACATCGTGTACAGAAAGGCCTTCTTTGCCAGAAGCGGCACTGGTGCCCCGGGACAGGTTGGCCTTGGCATGGGCCATACCAAAGTGCCCCAGGGTATCCGCGCCACGGCGGTTATGGATCTGTAACCCTTCAATGCCAACGGCGGCGAAGTTGAACAGCAGGATCACGTCGGCTGCGTCCCAGTTCAGGCTGCCGTTGCTGATTTCGAAGTGGGTATCGAGCTGCAGTTCCGAGCCGGACACCACGTTGCCATTGGCCAGGGTGCGCGTGGCGCCACCGTTATTGCGGATAACCAGATCGGTGGGGCCGATGTAACCCTGCAGCAGGATGTTTGAGAATAAACTGGCGCTGCCTTCACTGCCGGTGGTGGTAATACTGTCGATGGCCAGTTCGAAATCCACCGCCTGCAGATAGTTGGTCAGGCTGGTGGGGTCGCCGTAATCGCTGGCCCCCAGGTGGATCACCAGGTCGCCGTTGTCGAACTGTTTGCCGAAACTGCCGCCAACCGAGTATTTCGCCAGCGCGTCCGCGACATCGGGATTACTGGTATCGAGCAGACCGGCGTTGGCGCGGCGTGCTATCTCGGAGAAACCGTGCTCCAGAACCTCGCCACTGCCCGCGATATCAATCGTCAGCTTCATGTTGTCCAGCACGGTATCGTTCTGGCCGGACAATCTCAGGCCGTTGATGCCCAGGGAGCCCTCATCGGTCCAGATCAGGTGATCAATATTGAGCTTGGTTTCCAGTTCAATGGTTACACCGGCCTGGCCAGTCACACCCGCCAGGGTTGTGTCATCCAGCGGCTGGAATTCGGCCATGGCTGGCACGGCTAATGATGCGCTGGCCATCAGGCTCAGGCAGGCGAGGGATTTTCTGGCCTCAGGAATGAGAAAAGACATGTTGGCCCCGGTTCGTTCGACGATTTGTTGTTATTGATTGATTCAGAACACCTGACGTGTGCTGATCAGCCGCAGGGACAACATAACCAGAGCTGCGGTCGTTAAAAGTTACACATTGTTACTTTAAGCCTGAAGGCGGGGGTGATCTGTGAGGCTGGTCACAACCTGAACAGTCGTGACCGGTGTTTCAATCCAGTGCCTGGCGGATGAGGTTTTTCTGATGTTCAGCGAAGCCCCGGATCAGCTCAGTGGCTTTGGTCGCATCCCTCGCCAACACCGCCTGCGGCAACTCCGAGAAAAATGTGCTGGTGGTCGCGAGGCCCTGGCGATAGCGGTCTGCTCCGAGATAATAGGCACGGCTTACGGCAGGCTTGAAGTTGGACAAGGCCTCGGTCAGGTAGGGGTTGGCGACAACCTCACAGCAGGCTTCCATCACGTTGAAGCTGGCTTCCACCACCCGGGTGATGTCGGGTTGGGGTTCTTGTATGCGCTCGACCACCTGAGATACCGCGGCCAGTACCCGGTCTCTATCGGATTCCTTCCAACGTTCGCACAGGCGCGAAGCCAGCATCATCAGCAAATGCATGTAGACGTCGTAAAGCTCTGCCGCGTACTCGGCATTCAGCTGGGTTGCGGAAGCCCCTCTCCGCGGCGTGATTTCCACCAGGTGCCAACGCTCCAGGGTGTAAAGCGCCTCTTTCACCGATGCCCGGCTCACTTTGAGTTCCGAGGCCAGGGTGGCCTCCTGAATGCGTTCTCCGGGGGGAACCTGGCCGGTCATGATTCGCTCTGCCAGATAGTTGGCGATCTGCTCCGCCAAAGTGTTGGGCACCTGAAAATCCATAAGAGCTCTCTGAACAGGTTTAACAAGCCGGTTGGCTAAGGAGGGCAAAGCACCGGCAGTCGTGGAAATGCGCATGAGTCTATCACAGCCTGTAACGGGTCAGGGATGGTCCGGCGGAAGATATCCGGTTCGTGAACCTTGTCATCTCCAGAATAACATTTTATTTGACGACTGCAATATTGTTAGACAATAATGCATGGAGGCTGGGGTCTCATCAAACGCCCGGTTCCGATTCCTACAAAAAGGAGCAACCATGAGCTCAGAGTCCATCACTTTCAGTACAGAAGCCGGTCGCCGCCGGCTGTTGTTAACCCTTAAAAAATACAGCTACCTCATTGCGATGATTCCGTTGGTGTTGCCTCCGTTATTACTGGCTGTGGGGGAAAGCACCGGTCTGGTCAACGCCTTCTCCTGGGGCGTCCCCGTGGTTGTGTTTGGCATTATCCCTCTGCTTGATCTGATGCTCGGAAAAGACGCTCTGAATCCTGATGAACAATCCGATGTGCCGCGGCTTAATCAGGAAAAGTATTACCGGGCCGTGACCCTGATCTGGGTCGTCGCCTATGCAGCGTTATTGGGATGGGGTGTCTGGGTACTGGCCTCCGGCGTTTTCAGCCTGGTGGGCGCCCTTGGCTGGGTTGTATCCATCGGTATCGTCGGCGGTCTCGGGATCAATGTGGCCCATGAACTGATTCATAAAGACGACAAACTCGAAACCTGGGCCGGCGGATTTTTGCTTTCCATGGTTTGTTATGCCGGGTTCAAGGTTGAGCACATTCGTGGCCATCACGTGCATGTTTCTACACCAGAGGATGCCTCATCTTCCCGCTACAATCAGTCGCTCTACAGCTTTTTACCACACGCATACGTGCACAACTTTCTGAATGCCTGGAAGCTTGAAGCAGAGCGCCTCAAACGCAAAGGTCATGCTCCAGTCAGCTGGCGCAATGAGTTAATTTGGTGGTACGGAATCAGTGCGCTGCTGCTGGTTGTGTTCAGTGTCGCGTTCGGCTGGCTGGGGGCGCTGTTTTTCCTGGGCCAGAGCTTTATCGCGTTCACGCTTCTTGAGATCGTCAATTATCTGGAGCACTACGGCCTGCATCGTCGCAAGCTTGAAAACGGTCGATATGAACGAACAACACCGGAGCATAGCCGGAACAGCAATTACTTTCTGACTAATGTGTTCCTGTTTCAGTTACAGCGTCACAGCGACCATCACGCCTACGCCAAGCGTCGTTACCAGGTCCTGCGCCATCATGAAATTGCACCCCAGCTTCCTGCCGGTTACGCCACCATGGTGGTGCTGGCATGCTTCCCGCCACTCTGGCGCAAGGTTATGAATCCGAGAGTGGAAGCCTATTACCGAGGGGAGGAGCATCAGCTGCAATCCTGACGCTTTCAGGCTTTCCCAATTGGCGTCTTCGGACGCCAGACCAACTTCAGAGTGTCTCTGAAGAACGCCGGCTTCGGTCGGCATTAACGCCCTGCGGGTACCTGTCTCTGGCCCGTGGGGTCTTTTTTGCTCTTGAAATTACCGTGGGTCGCACAAAGGTATAGGGTTCGAATCCTTGAACTGAAAGGGAAGCCAACATGCCCAAGCATTTTGAGCAGGCCCCGGGCCTGTACGATGACCCCGTTCCCGAAACCGAAGGCTATGTCTTTAACCAGACCATGATGCGCATCAAGGAGCCTGAGCGTTCCATGGACTTCTACACCCGGGTACTGGGCATGCGCCTGGTTCGCAAGCTGGATTTCCCGGAAATGAAGTTCACGCTCTACTTCCTGGGCTATCTGGACGACAAGCAGGCCCAGTTTGTGCCAAACGATGATGGCCACCGCACTACCTACACCTTTGGCCGGGAAGCGATGCTGGAGCTTACCCATAACTGGGGCACCGAAGACGATGCCGACTTTGCCTACCACAACGGCAATGATGAGCCCCAGGGCTTCGGCCACATCGGCATTGCCGTGCCCGATGTCTACGCTGCCTGTGAGCGCTTCGAAAAGCTGGGCGTGGAATTCGTGAAAAAGCCGGACGACGGCAAAATGAAAGGCCTGGCGTTCATCAAAGACCCGGATGGCTACTGGATTGAAATCCTGCAGCCAGACATGCTGGAGAAACAGCGCAAGGACAGCTGATCACTACGCTGTTTCTGATCCCGGCGTTCAGCTTTCCTGGCTGGCGCCGGGCGCCTTGCCATAGCGCGAGGCGACAATCACCGCCACCGTCAGAATGAATGCGCCCGCAACGCCAATCTGCCCCAGTTCCTCTCCCAGAATCAGCCAGGCCAGCAAGGCAATAAACAAAGGTTCGAGCACGACGACAATGCTGGATACCGTCGCCGGCGTGGATTTCATCCCGGTAAAAAACAGCAGATAGCCAATGCAGGTGGGCACCACGCCGATGTAAAGCACCATCAGCCAGTGCTTTAGCCCCATCGTCTCCAGCCCCGCAAAGCCGCCGCTCATGGCCACCACGGGCAACAGCAGCAGTGCGGCGGTACCAAAGCAGATAAAGGCGGTGGTAAACACCGGTGTGCCCGTTGAGTTGTAGCGGCTGGTCAGGGTAAAGCCGGTGTATACCGCCGCCGCCAGCAGCGCCATCAGAATGCCTGCCAGTCGCAGGGTGCCGGCGGTGTCCATGTCACTGACTACCAGCATGCCCGTGCCCAGAATCGCGGCAATCGCGGCCAGGATAGTAAGCAGCCCTGGTTTCTCGCCCAGCAATGGGGCAGCCAGAATAGCCACCAGTACCGGTGGCAGGCACAGGGATATCAGGGTGGCAATGCCAGCCCCGGTCAGATCCACCGCCAGCAGATAGCTGCCCTGATAGAACGCCTGGAACAGCCCCAGGGCGGTGAGGGTGAGCATGGCCTTGCCGCTGAGCGAACGCAAAGAGCTACCGGGTACCGTCTGGCCGGGATTGCGGGCCACCAGCTGCCGCTGCTCGCGCCGCATCAGTAGCCAGAAGAATGGCAGCGCAACCACCAGGCGTAAAAAACCGAGGGTGATGGCCTCCAGTTCCGTACCGTTGAACAGAAACTTGGCGACAATCCCTGTAGTGGCCCAGAGCAAAGAGGCCAGGGCAATAAGAAGTGCTCCGTGGATCATGACAAACTGCCGGTTGGAGAAACAAACAGGCAAGGGTATCAGCGGTAAGTGCGTGGCGCCATAAGGGAAAGGAGAGGGGCAGCGAGGCTGCCCCGGGGCTTATTTCACGGCGAGGCGGTCGGCGTTCTTTTCAACCGTACGCGCGCCAATACCCTTCACATCGGCCAGTGCTTCAATGCTGGCAAAGGGGCCGTTAGCTTCGCGGTAGTCAATAATGGCCTGGGCTTTGCTCTCACCGACACCGCTCAGAGACGCCAGAGTGGCTACATCTGCGGTGTTGATGTTCACGGCGGGCTGCTCGCTGGCGAAGGCGGCAGAGCCAGTGATCAGGCTGAAAAACAGAACAAGGGTGGCCAGAAATGAGGTTGGTTTCATTGGTGATCTCCTGATTGTAATAACGTTGTTATGAACAGTCAGGCACGACAACCCATTGAGAGTGTTGGTGATTCGAAACGGTGCAGAACAAAAAGGGTAAGGCGGGTACGAAAGCGATTTAGTGCACGGAAAGGGACTACTGTCCGTGTAGTCCCCAAATTCCGTGGCTGACCCCTGCCTGATCCATCAGGCTGCGCATCATCCTGAGCACTTCATCCTTGCAGTCATCCCTGTAGCCCTAATCCATCGGGCAACTCCGAATCCGTGGAGTTCTCATCCGTGAGCCAACGTCCGTGCTGGCTTGTCATCCCTGACAATGCTCATTCTACGGAAGATGAAATTTCGGAAAATCGGACATCCGCCAGACGGTTTGTGCGAGATATCCCACAGAGCTGTGAGCTTTACGGTGAACCTGAATTCATTGTTTTCAGGGTGTTTTTGCGGGCAATTTATTGCCTGAAAATCAGCGCGCTACCAGATGGTGCAGTGGGGTTTGCCTGCTCTGCACCAATTGAGGGCGGCGGGTTGGCCGAGGCACCGGATTGAGGCCTGAAACGGCGCACCAATTCATTGCAGAGCCGGTCCGGGCATGTTTTTTGTTTTTTAACATCATGTTTTGTAAGTGCTTTTTTGGTTGTTGGAACGGCGAATGCAATTGGCTGTTTGCGTTTGACGACCCAAAACCAACGAAAAGGACGCACAACATGAGCATCAAAAAACACGTGAAACTGGGCCTCTCTGCATTGGCGCTATCTGTCTCCCTCGGTTCTATCAATACAGCGGTTGCCGCCGAAGACCCCATCAAAGTCGGTATTCTCCATTCCCTGTCCGGCACCATGGCCATCAGTGAAACCGCCCTGAAAGACACCATGCTGATGCTGATCGAAAAGCAGAACGAAGCCGGTGGCGTACTTGGCCGCCAGCTCGAGCCGGTGGTGGTTGATCCGGCTTCCAACTGGCCGCTGTTCGCGGAGAAAGCCCGTGAGCTGCTGGAGAAAGAAAAGGTCGACGTTATCTTCGGTAACTGGACCTCGGTGTCCCGTAAATCCGTTCTGCCGGTGGTAGAAGAACTGAACGGCCTGCTGTTCTACCCGGTTCAGTACGAAGGCGAGGAATCGTCTGAAAACGTGTTCTACACCGGTGCGGCGCCCAACCAGCAGGCGATTCCCGCGGTGGATTACCTCATGAACGACCTGGGTGTTGAGCGCTGGGTTCTGGCGGGCACGGATTACGTTTATCCGCGCACCACCAACAAGATTCTGGAAACCTATCTGAAAGACAAAGGCGTGGCCGCCGGCGACATCATGATCAACTACACGCCTTTCGGCCACTCTGACTGGCAGACCATCGTGTCGGACATCAAGAAGTTCGGCAGCGCCGGCAAGAAGACCGCCGTGGTCTCCACCATCAACGGCGATGCCAACGTGCCCTTCTACCGTGAACTGGGCAACCAGGGCATTTCCGCCACCGACATTCCCGTGGTTGCGTTCTCCGTGGGTGAACAGGAACTCTCCGGCATCGACACCGCTCCGCTGGTTGGCCACCTGGCTGCCTGGAACTACTTCATGAGCGTGGATAACGACGCCAACTACGACTTCATCGACGCCTGGGTTGCCTACAAGGGCGACGATGCCGCCGTTACCAACGACCCGATGGAAGCCCACTACATCGGCTTCAACATGTACGTTGAAGCGGTGAAGAAAGCCGGCACCACCGAGGTGGATGAAGTGAAAGACGCCATCATCGGTGTGAGCGTACCGAACCTCACCGGCGGTTACGCCACCATGATGCCAAACCATCACATCACCAAGCCGGTGCTGATTGGTGAGATCCAGGACAACGGCCAGTTCTCCGTGGTCTGGGAAACCCCGTCCACCGTGGCTGGCGATGCCTGGTCTGACTTCTTGCCGGGTTCCAAGGACCTGATCAGCGACTGGCGCGCGCCTCTGCGTTGCGGCAACTTCAACGTAGTCACCGGCAAGTGCGGTGGTGGCTCGGCTGACGTCGCCTCCAACTAAGCTCCAACCGGGCACAGCCGGGCAGGCCTGAGCCTGCCCGGCACCGCTCCCGAATTCCCAAGCCAACAGGAATGAATCATGAGCATTCACCGATTGCTCGCCAGGATGGTATTGGCTGTCTGTCTGGCCCTAGGGGCCACACTGGCGAATGCCCAGGCGCAGACCGATGCGCCCGAAGCGCTGCTGAAACGGCTCGTAGAAGCCGGGCAAGCTGAAAAAACCGACTTACTCAAAGCCCTCTCCGAAACCGGCGACGAACGCGCCCGGGGCTGGCTGGAAGCCGTTCGCGACGGCAAACTCGCGATGATTGAAGACACCGGTGCCCTGGTGATTGTGGTTAACAACCGGGGCCGTAACTGGCAGATCGCCGACGCCCTGACCGGCGAAGACCTGGGTGAAATGTCGCGCCGGGATCTGCAAAGCCTGCGGGTGAACAACGCCCTGCGGGCCGACATCGAGGGCATCCTCTCGGTGATCGACCTGACCGTGGCCGACCCAGGCCAACGCCTCGATGCTGCGCGCAATCTGCTGGGCGAAGTGAATGAAGCGCTGGCCACCCAGCTCCAGGCCCGTTTGCAGGTGGAAGACAACGGCCAGGTGCGTGACATGCTCACCAATGCCCTGGCCATTTATCAGGTGGAGCAGGGCGACGTTGAGGCGGTAGCCACTTTGTCTGGTAGCCTGAACCCGACCGTGCGCGCCGCCCTGAATAATGCCGTTAACAGCGATGACCCTGCGCTGGCGGCTGCGGCCGAGGAAGCCCTGGCCAGCATTGAACAGAAACTGAAACTCAACCGCGCTGCCGAGACCCTGTATTTTGGCCTGTCTCTCGGCTCGGTACTGGTGCTGGCCGCCATTGGTCTGGCCATCACGTTTGGTGTGATGGGCGTGATCAACATGGCCCATGGCGAGCTGATCATGCTCGGGGCCTACACCACCTGGGGCATGCAGCAGCTGTTCCCGGGCCAACCCGGCCTGGCCCTGATCCTCTCCATCCCGGCCGGTTTCCTGGTGGCGGCGCTGGCGGGCATCGCCATTGAGCGCAGCGTTATCCAGTACCTGAAAGGCCGCCCGCTGGAAACCCTGCTGGCCACCTTCGGCATTAGCCTGATTCTTCAGCAACTGGTGCGTACGGTGATTTCCCCCCTCAACCGCACCGTGGTCACGCCCGAGTGGATGAGCGGCTCAATCATGGTGAACGAGGCGTTGTCGCTCACCCTGAATCGGCTGTACGTGATCGGCTTTGCGCTGGTGGTATTCGCCGGCCTGATGCTGATCATGCGCAAGACCCGCCTGGGGCTGGAAGTCCGTGCTGTTACCCAGAACCGCGCCATGGCCCGCTCCATGGGCATCAAAGCCACCAAAGTGGACATCATGACCTTCGCCCTGGGCTCCGGCGTGGCCGGGCTGGCGGGCGTGGCCCTGTCGCAGATCACCAACGTCGGCCCCAACCTGGGCCAGAACTACATCATCGATTCGTTCATGGTGGTGGTGTTCGGGGGCGTGGGCAATCTCTGGGGCACCCTCATTGCCGGGCTTTCCCTGGGCACCATCAACCAGCTGCTGGAACCCTGGGCGGGTGCGGTCCTCGCCAAAATCATGGTGCTGGTGCTGATCATCCTGTTCATTCAAAAACGCCCCCGGGGACTCTTTCCCCAGAAGGGCCGTGCGGCGGAGGGCTGAGTTATGGCGACATCACAAACCTGGCTGCTCCGGCCCTTTCAGGAGCGTTCCACCCAGCTTTTCCTCGGTGTGCTGTTCGCCGCCCTGGTGCTGGTTACCTTCCTGCACCTGTTTATGCCGGAAGACAGTGCCCTGCACGTGAGCGCCTACACCGTTACCCTGCTGGGCAAATACCTCTGTTACGCCCTGCTGGCGGTGGCAGTGGACCTGGTGTGGGGTTACCTGGGCATTCTCAGCCTGGGCCACGGCGCCTTCTTTGCCCTCGGCGGCTACGCCATGGGCATGTACCTGATGCGCCAGATTGGTGATCGCGGCGTGTATGGCGATCCTGTATTGCCAGACTTCATGGTGTTCCTGAACTGGCAGGAGCTGCCCTGGTACTGGCAGGGCTTCGACATGGCCTGGTTCGCCTTCATCATGGTGCTGCTGGCCCCGGGCCTGCTGGCGCTGGTGTTCGGCTTCCTGGCCTTCCGCTCCCGGGTAACGGGGGTGTACCTGTCCATCATCACCCAGGCTCTGACCTTTGCCTTGATGCTGGCGTTCTTCCGCAATGAGATGGGCTTCGGTGGCAACAACGGCCTGACCGACTTCAAAGACATCCTCGGCTTCGATTTGCGCAGCGATGCCACCCGGCTTGGCCTGTTCCTGGCAACCGGCATCGCGCTGGCAGTGGGCTATGTCGTGTGCCGTGCCATTGTGACCAGCAAGCTGGGCCGGGTCAGCGTGGCCTGCCGCGATGCCGAAGCCCGTACCCGGTTCCTTGGCTACCGGGTAGAGCGGGTGCAGCTGTTCGTGTTCGTGGTCTCCGCCATGCTGGCGGGCGTGGCCGGCGCGCTGTACGTGCCCCAGGTGGGCATTATCAACCCCAGCGAATTCTCGCCGCTGTTCTCCATCGAAATCGTGGTGTGGGTTGCCCTCGGTGGCCGCGCCACCCTGTATGGCGCGGTTATCGGCGCCTTGCTGGTGAACTACGCCAAGACCGTGTTCACCGGCATCATGCCGGACGCCTGGCTGTTCGCCCTGGGCGCGCTGTTCGTTCTGGTGACGGTTTTCCTGCCCAAGGGCATTGCCGGGCTGTTGCAGAAACGCCGCCAGAAGGACGAGGACCAACCCGGCGCTCAGGAGGCCACCGCATGAGCATCTTTGAACAACTTGCCAACCGGGATCAGGTATTTGAGTTTCTCACCCCCGTGGCCTCGCCGGTTGACGTGCGCCACGGCCCGATCCTGTACATGGAAGACGTGAGCGTGAGCTTCGATGGCTTCAAGGCCATCAACAACCTCAACCTCACCATCGACGACGGCGAGCTGCGCTGCATCATCGGCCCCAACGGGGCGGGTAAAACCACCATGATGGACATCATCACCGGTAAAACCCGGCCCGATACCGGCTCGGTGTGGTTCGGCAGCCGCCACAACCTGCTGCGCATGAACGAGCCGGACATTGCCACCCTGGGCATTGGCCGCAAGTTCCAGAAGCCCACCGTGTTCGAGGCTTTGACTGTGTTCGAAAACCTCGAACTGGCAATGGCCGCCGACAAACGCATCCTGCCCACCCTGACCGCCATCATGACCGCGGAATACCGGGACCGGATTGACGAAATCCTGGAAATGATCGGTTTGCAGGCGCTGCGCGACAAGCCCGCCGGCATCCTCTCCCACGGTCAGAAACAGTGGCTGGAGATCGGCATGCTGCTGATGCAGAAACCCCGGCTGCTGCTGGTGGACGAGCCCGTGGCCGGCATGACCGAACAGGAAATGGAACGCACCGCCGAGTTGCTCACCAGTCTTGCGGGCAAGCAGTCCGTGGTGGTGGTGGAACACGACATGGGCTTTGTGCGCTCCATCGCCCGCAAAGTCACCGTACTGCACCAGGGCAGCGTGCTGGCCGAAGGCACCATGGACCAGGTCTCCAACGACCCGGACGTGATCAAGGTGTATCTGGGGGAGGAGGCCTGATGCTCAAGATTGAAAAGCTCAACCAGTTTTACGGCGAAAGCCACACCCTCTGGGACCTGGAGCTGGACGTGCCCCAGGGCCAGTGCACCTGTGTCATGGGCCGTAACGGCGTGGGCAAGACCACGCTGATGAAATGCATCATGGGCGAGGAAACCGTGAAAAGCGGCTCCATCGAGTTTGCCCGGGATGTGGAACTCACCAAAAAGAAAATCGAAGACCGCTCCCGCCTGGGCATCGGCTACGTGCCCCAGGGCCGGCAGATCTTCCCGCTGCTGACCGTGGAGGAAAACCTGCGCACCGGCCTGGCGGTGCGGGCCGATGGCAGCAAGCAAATCCCCGAGCGCATTTACGAGCTGTTCCCGGTGCTGAAAGAAATGAAACACCGCCGGGGCGGCGACCTTTCCGGCGGCCAGCAGCAACAGCTGGCCATTGGCCGCGCGCTGGTGATTGAGCCGAGACTGCTGATCCTCGATGAGCCGGGGGAGGGCATCCAGCCCAATATCGTGGCCCAGATTGGCGAGGTGATTCGCCGGTTGATTGAAGAAGACGGCCTGACCGTGCTGCTGGTGGAACAGAAACTGCCGTTCGCCCGCAAATACGCCGACCGTTTCGCCATCCTCGACCGGGGCCGGCGCGTGGCCGAAGGCGACATTGCCGGGCTGAGCGATGAACTCATCAAACAGCACCTGACCGTATGACCGCCTATCAAGCCATCGACCGCCACGCCTCCGGCCACCGTTTCGACACCGAACGGCGCTGGGCGGCGGCCCTGGAACTGGGGTTTGAAGCCCGCGCCGAGAGCGAACCTGCGCCGGTAACCCGGCTGGTGCGCCGGCGCCACCATGGCCCCCTGCGGGTGCAGCGCCCCTTCTACCCGGAGGGCAAAACCGGCTGCTGCCATGTGTACCTGCTGCATCCCCCGGGTGGCCTGGTGAGCGGCGACGAACTGCGCATCGAAGCCTCTGTGGCCGAAGGTGGCCACGCGCTTCTGACCACCCCGGCCGCGGCAAAACTGTACAAGGCCGACAGCCATGGCGTGGCCTGGGGCCAGCACACCCGGTTGCAGGTAGCCAAAAACGCGATTCTGGAATACCTGCCCCAGGAAACCATCGCCTTCGACGGCTCCCGGGGTTTGCAAACCACCATCATTGAACTGGCAGCCGGCGCCCGAACCCTGGGCTGGGAAGTGCTTGCACTGGGCCGCCCGGCCAGCGACCTGCCGTTTGCCACCGGTGAACTGGAACAGCGTTTCCATTTAAGCCTGGACGGCCAGCCACTGTGGCTGGAGCGCCAGCTGCTGGACCCGAAACACCGCCGGTTCAACGGCCCCTGGGGCCAGGGTGGCGCCACTGTACAGGCCACCCTATGGGCGGTCGGGCTGGACGACGAAGCCGCCGCCATCGACGTGCTGAGAGCACAGTTACCAGACCACAACCGCTGGGCCGTGACCCGGCGCCGGGGCGTGCTGCTCCTGCGCTACCTGGGGACCGAACGCAACGATGCCTGGGCCCTGTGCGAACAGGCCTGGCACCTGCTGCGCCCCATGCTCGCCAGCGTACCGGCCCACACACCCAGAATCTGGCTTACCTGACGCATAAGAGACAACGGAGTCATCCATGGAACTCACCCCCAGAGACAAAGACAAGCTGCTGCTGTTCACCGCCGCCCTGCTGGCCGAACGCCGCAAAGCCAAAGGCCTGAAACTGAACTACCCCGAAGCCGTGGCCCTGATCAGCGCCGAAATCATGGAAGGCGCCCGCGAAGGCCGCACCGTGGCCGAACTGATGAGCGCCGGCACCGAAATCCTCACCCGCGAAGACGTGATGGACGGCGTGGCTGACATGGTGCACGAAGTCCAGGTGGAAGCCACCTTCCCGGACGGAACGAAACTCGTGACGGTCCACAATCCCATCGTCTAAGGAGCAGACACATGATCCCCGGTGAATACCAACTCAAAGACGGCGACATCGAACTCTGCGCCGGCCGCGAACGCATCCAGCTGGACGTCGGCAACACCGGCGACCGCCCGGTGCAGATCGGCTCCCACTACCACTTCGCCGAAGCCAACCCCGCCCTGGACTTCGACCGCGCCAAAGCCCGCGGCTATCGCCTGGATGTGGCCGCTGGCACCGCTATTCGCTTTGAACCCGGCCAGACCCGATCCGTGACGCTGATTCCGTTTGCCGGAAAGCGCGAAATCTATGGCTTCCGGGCGGAAGTGATGGGGCCGTTGGAGGACACGAAATGAAAATCAGCAGACAAGCCTACGCCGACATGTATGGCCCGACCGTTGGGGACCGCGTCCGCCTGGGCGACACCGAGTTGTGGATTGAAGTAGAAGAAGATCACACCCACTACGGCGACGAAGTGAAATTCGGCGGCGGTAAAGTCATCCGCGACGGCATGGGCCAGAGCCAGCGCTGCGATGACGCCGTGATGGACACCGTGATCACCAACGCCCTCATCCTTGACTGGTGGGGCATCGTCAAAGCCGACGTCGGCATCCAGAAAGGCCGCATCGCCGCCATCGGCAAAGCCGGCAACCCGGACACCCAGCCAGACGTGACCATCGTCATCGGCCCCGGCACCGAAATCATTGCCGGTGAAGGCAAAATCCTTACCGCCGGCGGCATCGACCCCCACATCCACTTCATCTGCCCCCAACAGGTAGAAGAAGCCCTGATGAGCGGCGTGACCACCATGCTCGGCGGCGGCACCGGCCCGGCCACCGGCACCAACGCCACCACCTGCACCCCGGGCCCCTGGCACATTGGCAAAATGCTCCAGGCCGTGGACAGCCTGCCCATGAACATCGGCTTTCTGGGCAAGGGCAACGCCAGCCTGCCGGAAGCGCTGGAGCTGCAGGTAAAAGCCGGCGTGATCGGCCTCAAACTGCACGAAGACTGGGGCACCACCCCGGCCAGCATCGACAACTGCCTGACCGTCGCCGACCAGTACGACATTCAGGTGGCCATTCACACCGACACCCTGAACGAATCCGGCTTTGTGGAAGACACCCTGGCCGCCTTCAAAGGCCGCTGCATTCACACCTTCCACACCGAAGGTGCCGGCGGTGGCCACGCCCCGGACATCATCACCGCCTGCTCCAAGGATTACGTGCTGCCGTCGTCCACCAACCCGACCCGGCCCTACACCGTGAACACCATCGACGAACACCTGGACATGCTGATGGTGTGCCACCACCTGGACCCGAACATCCCGGAAGACGTGGCCTTCGCCGACTCCCGCATCCGCCGGGAAACCATCGCGGCGGAAGACATCCTGCACGACATGGGCGTGATCTCCATGATCTCCTCGGATTCCCAGGCCATGGGCCGGGTGGGCGAGGTAATCTGCCGAACCTGGCAAACCGCCCACAAGATGAAAGTGCAGCGCGGCCTGTTGCCGGAAGACCAGGAGCGCGGCGCGGACAACTTCCGGGCCAAACGCTACATCGCCAAGTACACCATCAACTCCGCCATCACCCACGGCATTGCCCATGATGTGGGCTCGGTGGAAGTGGGCAAACTGGCGGACCTTGTGCTGTGGAGCCCAGCGTTTTTCGGCGTAAAGCCTGCCTGCATCCTCAAGGGCGGGATGATTGCCGCCGCCCCCATGGGCGACCCGAACGCCTCTATCCCTACACCCCAGCCGGTGCATTACCGCCCCATGTTCGGCGCCTTTGGCAAAGCCGCCAGTGCCACCCGCCTGACCTTCGTCAGCCAGGCCGCGCTGGACGCCAATATTGGTGAAGAACTGGGCCTGGACAGCCCGCTCTCCGCCTGCAAAGGCGTGCGGGACGTGCGCAAGCAGCACATGAAACTGAACGACGCCTGCCCGCACCTGACGGTAGACCCACAAACCTACGAAGTGCACGCCGACGGCGAGCTGCTCACCTGCGAGCCGGCCACCGAACTGCCCCTGGCCCAGCGCTATCACCTTTTTTAGTCAATACAGCTCAAGGCTGCTAATCAACACAGCTCAAGGCTGTTCTGAGAGGAACGAACGGATGTTGGAACTGACTAAACGCATCACCCACGTAGACGCCAGCGAAATCCACGACAACCTGGTGCTGCCTTACGAACTGCGCATTCGCGGCCGCCTGCGCGCCACCACCGAAACCAACCTGGACGTGGGCCTGTTTCTGGACCGTGGCCCAGTGCTGAGAGACGGCGACCTGCTGGAAGCAAAATCCGGCGAGATCATCCGCATTCGCGCCGCGGAAGAACCGGTGGTCACCGCCCGCGTAGAAATCGGCCTGCCGCTGGCCCGCTTGTGTTACCACCTGGGCAACCGCCACGTCACCCTCGCGATTGGTGAAGACGAGCAGGGCGCCTTCGTGCGCTTTCCGCCCGACCACGTGCTGGAAGAGCTGGCCGAACGCCTGGGCGCCACCGTGGTGCACCACACCGCCACCTTCGACCCGGAACCCGGAGCCTATAACCAGGCCGGTCAGGGCCATTCGCACGGTCATAGCCATGGCCATTCCCACGCGGACTCTCATGAGCACTTGCACGGTAAAAGCCATGACCACACTCACGCTGCTGGACATACCCATGCTCACGGCCACAAACACACCCACTGAGCCGGCAGCCATGGCGGGTGAGGGCGAACCCGGCGGCGACCTGGCCCTGCTGGGGCTGATGCAGCTGGTCAGCCCGGCGTTGCCCATCGGCGCCTTTGCCTGGTCACAGGGCCTGGAAAGTGCCTTTGAGCTGGGCTGGGTGAACAACGAAGCAGAACTGGCCCAGTGGATTGAAGGCGTGCTGGACGACGGCCTCAGCCGGTGTGAGTTGCCCTTACTGGCCCGGCTGCAAATCGCCTGGGCGAACGACGACGGCGCCACCATCGCGCACTGGAACCAGTGGCTGCACGCCACCCGGGAAACCGCCGAACTGAGCGACGAAGACACCCGGCTGGGCGGCGCCCTGAAAACCCTGCTGGGCAACCTCAACCTGTTGCCGGAGCAAACCCTGATTCCGGCCGAGCCCGGCTACATCACCCTGTTTGCCTGGGCCGCACAGGTACGTCGGGTGCCGGTGCGGCAAACCCTGCTCGGCTTTGCCTGGGCCTGGCTGGAAAACCAGCTGGCGGTGGCCTGCAAAGCCTTGCCCCTGGGCCACACCGCCGCCCAACGGATTATCGAACAACTGCGCCCGGCACTGGTGATTACCACCGACCAGGCGCTGGCACGGCAAGACCACGAACTCGGGCCCATCCTGCCGGGCCTCGCGCTCGGCAGTGCCCTGCATGAAACCCAGTATTCACGGCTTTTCAGAAGCTGAATAAAAACATCAAGGAGATACAGCCATGACACATTGTCTGAGAGTAGGCGTCGGCGGCCCGGTCGGGTCTGGTAAAACCGCATTGCTGCGTCAGCTATGCACCGCCCTGCGGGACCACTACGACATCGCCGTGGTCACCAACGACATCTACACCCGGGAAGACGCCGACTTCCTGCTGCGCCACGAAGCCCTGGCCGCAGACCGCATCTTGGGCGTGGAAACCGGCGGCTGCCCGCATACCGCCATTCGCGAGGATGCTTCCATGAACCTGGCCGCCATCGACGACCTGCAAAGCCGTCACCCGGGCCTGGAACTGGTGTTGGTGGAATCCGGCGGCGACAACCTCTCCGCCACTTTCAGCCCGGAACTGAGCGACCTCACCCTGTACGTGATCGACGTGTCCGCCGGCGACAAGATCCCCCGCAAAGGCGGCCCCGGCATCACCAAATCCGACCTGCTGATCATCAACAAGATCGACATTGCCGAACAGGTACACGCCTCCCTGGATGTGATGGAACGGGACAGCAAAAAAATGCGCGGCGAACGCCCCTTCGTGTTCACCAACCTGTACGACGGGGTAGGGCTGGACACCATCATCAGCTTCATTCTGGAGCGCGGCATGCTGCCGGAAAGGCGTCCCGAAAAACTGGCCGAAATGGCCTGAGCAAACGAACCAATACGATTAAAGAACCACCAGGAGCAACACCATGAAACTGACTTCAAAACTTCTCGCCACCGCTGCGCTGCTGACCGCCTCTGCTACCGCCATGGCCCACCCCGGCCACACCGAAGGTGGCTTCACCAGCGGCCTGCTGCACCCCATGCTGGGCCTGGACCACCTGCTGGCCATGGCCGCCATCGGCTTCTGGAGCGTGCGCCAGGGCAAACTCATGAAAAACGCCACCCCCGCCTTCGTCATCGGCGGCATGGTATTCGGCGCCGCCCTCGCCTGGGGTGGCCTGAGCCTGCCGGGCGTGGAAACCGGCATCACCTTCTCGGTACTGGTGGCCGGTATCCTCATCGCCACCCTGGCCAAATTGCCGACGGCTGTGGGCGGTACTCTGGTTGGCGCATTCATGCTGTTTCACGGCTTTGCGCATGGGGCGGAAATGCCCGAAGGCGCGACACTCGCCGCTTACCTGGCCGGCTTCTCCATCGCCACCCTGGCTATCACGCTGGTTGGCCGTGGGTTGGGTAGTTTGATGCTGAAGGCGGATAGCCGGTTTAGTCGGGGGATTGGGGGAGTGTTGGCTGTGGCGGGGGCTTATCTGGCGGCTTAGGCTCTCGACGATAGATGAAACAACATCAGCAGTTGTCAAGTTATTGAGAACTGCTGATGTTGTTGAGGCTAGGTGCCACGAGTGGCCCCAACGCTTGATCAACATGATCTCCGTTGCAACGCAGTGGGATCAAAATTCTTCGTGCTGGTCAATCTTTAGTTTGAAGCCTCTAAGAAAAGTCTCGAGTGATCTGGGTTTGTCACCGAACCATTCAATGAGTTGGTCGTAGCCGCCATGCGCATATTTATTGAATTCTCGTACACCCTCAACACTCAAGTAATTCGGCGCCTCGGGCGTAACCAGGCGTGATATGGTGGAATAGACGTCCCTTCGTTCATCCATGGAGACGCCCAACACTTCGAGTTCCGATTTTAGGAAAAGCCCCAAAAGCAACTTTCCACGTGAGCTGTATCGGTCTGGAAAGTAGGCTACTAGTTCAGCAGTCTCTTCCGGCGATGCTGCCTCTTTCCGCTTAGTAGTAACTCCAGCGATAAAGCAGAAGTAAAAGGCATCAAAATCGGTTTTAAAAGCTTTCTGGTCACGAAGCTCTTTGAACCATTGGCGGGCTTCTAGGCGAAGTCGAAATGGCTGCATTTAAGAGGCCTCCTCGTCCTGCTGAAACTCATTGAAGAAGTCTTCACCTGAGACAATGAAGCCATCGTGCGTTTCGACCACTTGTCGGCTCTCATGAGCAAGCCTCTCGAGCTCTGCGGAGCCCTTCCTAAACAAGGTAATAAACTGAACTTCCGAGTCGTTAGCTGCCTTGAGTGGTGCAGTAAAGCGGGCACGTTCTGATGATATCGTGAATGCAATAAACTGCTCAGTTAAGTGGGGGATGAGCTCCCCAATTTTAGGTCTTACTGCCAGATCGATCGGACCTGCCGGACTATCTACAACGAATGGGAGTTCATGTTCCGCTCGGCAGAAGAGGGTTGCAAGGAAAGCGTAGGCAACGGAAAGAGTTTCCCCAACGCTGCCCCCCTCTTGTCCTTTGAGAATTAAGTTGCGTTCAATCCGATCAATCAAAATATTGTTATTCGGCATCAGCTCGGTGATGCGGTCATTGGCCTGCAAACACAGCTCGGCAGTGATTCCTTCTTTTGCTTTTCGATGGGCACTTTTTATGATTGAAGTAAGCGTGTCTCGTTTCCTTTTTTCTGTAAGAGTGTGAGTTATCTCAGCCAATTTCCGCTCTGCCGTCTCTATGCGGCCTTCAATGATTTCTATTCCGAAGGTATTTTCATCATTCTGACTTTGGTCCTTGCTGTCGAATTTCTCCAGCTCATTACGAACGCTCTCCAACTGCTTCTCAAGGTCATCGATGTCTTCTCGAGCCGTTCTCACAGCGGGATCAGATTGTTCTGCTTCCAGCCTTAAAGCATCCAGGTCGTTTCTAGCCTCACGCTCCTCATCGACTGCAGAAGACAGGTGAGATAACCGCTTACTTAGATCTTGCTCATGGAAACCAGGATCGTCACCTATTGCATCTTTGATCGCTGTTTTCATTGAGTTCAATAATGAAACATCGTCTGTTCCGAGATACTGTCCGGCCCGCTCCCGAATAGTAAGAGCGATGTTCTCGTCGATTGGTCTACCACAGACACATTCTGCTTCGTTCGCCAAATCCTCAAAGAACTCCCTTGCAGCACTTTCCGGTAACTTCACTCTGTCGAGTCCGTCCTTCAGCGACAGCATCCAGTCAGCAAATGAAGAGTTGAGAGCGTGGGGATCTCGCATGCGGTCAAGAACGTCCAGGGCCTCTTCACGCACTTTCCCTTTTAAATATTCAACTCTTTTCTCTGCTCCGCTTAGAGCCTGAAATCTTGCATCTTCTTTCTTAATCTCCTGATGATATGCGTCCTTTTTTTTCTGAAGCTGTGCATCCAGTGTCGTGAGTTTTTTTCTCAACTTATCTTGCTCAACGGTCAATGTTGAGAATCTATCTCGGAGATTCTGTAAACGTCTCCTTCGTCGCGATAGACCGCGCTCCTCAGTTGCACCGATATCCTGTGCCTTGCTGTCCCAGTAATCTCCTATTTTCTGGGCCATCGCATCGAAGGAGTTGATCTGAAAAAGGTTCTCTACAACAACTTGTGCATCGGTGTGATTTCGATCCAAGAGCTGCTGGGCCAGCTCTCCGTCAAATATGTAAAAATTCACGAAATTCTCATTCATGAAGCGACGGAAATCTGATGGCGGATGAAAGCCATCGCGTCGTCCCGGACCGTGCGTGGTTTTGTACGAAACCCGACTATTCTCAAAATCAAACTCTGTGATTATCGTTGCACGCCGGCCGTTGAGACTGAGTCTGACCTCGAAATATCCGTTCTCGTCACTGCTATCTTTCTTTCTGAACTCCGAAATAGTGTGCGGATCCCAGTTTGTTGCTGAACCGGAGAGTGCAGCTCGCAAAAGGGCAAGAGTAGTTGTCTTGCCGGTACCGTTTGGCATTTGAATGAGACAAACGGAATAATGTGTGCCATCTTGGTCAGCACAGTTGATTTCGTGATCTGGGCATCTGAGTCCCTGAGATTTCCAGCCGAGTAGGCGCATGATGGCAGGCATCAGTTGTCACCCTCCTCTTCAGTCTCACCGCTGACGGTGGTGCTGCTGAATAAAAGATCGAGGTGACGTGCTGATGTTTCACTATCATGAATATCTTCATTGCCAGTCGTTATTGCTTCGAACCATGCAATGAGGCGATGAGCAAGGGTTTCGGGTTGACCAGCCTCTTCGACCGCTTCGGTGATAGCGTGCGTAATACGTGGATCAAGAGCCAAATGTTTTCTCCCCGCGCACTTCTGAGAGTTTGGTTAACCACTCAGCGCGTTGTTCGTCTGAATTTGTTGTTCCTTCCTCGTCCGACTGGCGAACAAAATCAACAATATTTGCAACCTTATCGAGGTTGTCCGGATCTGTTCTCAGACAGCGACCCATGCGTTGGATTGTCTCAAGCCTGGCTCTTGCTGAAGAGAATAGAATCACGGTATTTAACGAGCGAATATCAATGCCTTCGGAGACGCGATGGCAGGTAATCAAGCACTCTAGCTCACCGCGAGCGAACCGCTTCAAGGTCAACGAGTCCTCGCCCGAAAAGTAAGTATGGAAGTCAGATCGATATTTGTGAATTATTTCGAGCACTTCATTTCCATATTCTTGTGTTTCAACGAAGACGATGCACCGCTCGAGTAGGTGCTGGTTGTCACGAATGAATGCGTCGAAGATGGGCAGTTTTGCTTTGGAAGTTTTGTAAACCCGGGCAATCTCTATCCAGACTTCCTCGTCGCTCATGGGGTTGCCCTCAGCGGCGCGAGCCGCCTTGCGTTTGTAGACGTCTTGGACGCTGTGACGATCCTCCGCTGTGAGCTCATAAGGCAATGGGAAATAATTGAATGGCGCCAGAATTTCTCGACGTATTGCGTCTTCGAGCTCGAAACGCATGAGCTCTGGACCTATGTGATCAAGGTGAAAGGCATTGCCCTCTTCGTCATATTCGCGATCTGGCGTGGCGCTTAGCCCAAGACGAAATCGGATACTATCGGACAAGCCGTTTAATCTGATCCGATTTGCAGGGCTACCGAGGCCGTGAACTTCGTCGTGAATAAGCAAGGTGCGCCGGGCTAAATTTGCCGGTATTTTTTTGAGAGCAGTCGCGAGCGGCTGTCGCGAGACCAGTAACATGGAATTTTTCGGCTCAAGAAGAAAATCTGCTACTTCCCGTGACGACTTATAGTGGCGGAAGACCTTTGCGCCAACACCTTTACGTATACCAAGAAGTTCTGCATACCACTGATCGAGTAAGTCGTTCCCGTCAGTGCTGACGATAACTGTGTCGATGGTCCCTTGTTCATAAAGCGCATGAACGATCTTGAGCGCCGTACGCGTTTTTCCTGTCCCTGTGGCCATATTCAAAATGCCACGTTTACTCACAAGAAACTTTTCGAGGGCCTCCTCTTGATGGCGCCACTTTTCATCTTTCTGATTGTTTGGCTGTCTTCCTGGCCCCCACTCATTACAGATCTTCAGAAGTTTTAGACGTGCTGCTTCTGGAAAACTGTATACCTCAACGCCTTTGTCTCTTCTTTCCCACAAAGCTGCGTAAACCGCTGAAGGTT
>NZ_AXCC01000095.1:0-459 GCF_000475315.1 Marinobacter sp. EN3 | reverse complement strand
GCCATGCCCGGCACACACGCTAAGCTTAGCGGCGCCACGTCAGTGGCGTCCGGTGGACGGCCCTCGGGCCGGGAACGTACTACAGCGACTTGTTAGCTGGGGGCATCAATGAAGCCCGATCTCTGGCAACCAACATCGCAGCCTACACCGCTGCCCTTGTACCAAAATTCGCCGGTGCATCTTTGTTGAAACCACCGCCAATAATACGGTGAATGAACCTGAACATCAGAGTAGCAGGTAAGCAAGGAACCAGCTCTCGGCGGACAGCCCCGCGCGGTTAACTCCAATTCCTAAACCACTATCGGTGGCCGATTGAGCTGCCAGCAAGACGCCAGATTTTCGGGCCTTGGCAGAGCTATAAACCATCCGGTTTTACTGCCAATTTCCGGCCAAGGCCAATGGCACCCAGCCACAAAAAAAGACCAAAGCACTACCAGCTAATCGGGATAGGGAGGTGCC
>NZ_AXCC01000094.1:0-807 GCF_000475315.1 Marinobacter sp. EN3 | reverse complement strand
TACGATCACCATTGTTACTTCCCACTGTACGTGTTCTGCGGTCGTCATCTGCTGGTGAGCTACCTGCGCACCAGCAACCGAAGCGACAGCCGCCACAGCTGGGCCATTCTGGCCTTGCTGGTGAAGTTCATTCGGCAGTACTGGCCGGATACCCGCATCGTGTTCCGGGGTGACAGCGGCTTTTACCGTCCCCGATTGCTGAGCTGGTGCGACCGGAACAACGTGGACTATCTGGTCGGCATCAGCAAGAACAGCCGGCTGCTCAAGGAGGTAGACGTACCCTCGATGCTGGTTCGCAAGGCTCACAACGAACTGGGTGAAAAAGTCTCCGCCACCTACCGGTTCCAGTACCAGGCCCGAACCTGGAAACACCCCCGCTGGGTGATCGCGCGTCTGGAGGAGGGCGAACTGGGTGCCAACCCCAGGTTCATTATCAGCTCCCGTTACGACGACGGCGTTAAACTCTACTACGAGCAATACTGTGCCCGGGGTGACATGGAAAACCGGATCAAGGATCAGCAGTTGTGTCTGTTCGCAGATCGCACCTCCAGCACGCGGTGGTGGACCAATCAGTGGCGGTTGCTCTTATCGGGCTTTGCCTACACGTTGTTCGAGCGATTACGGGCCCACTTGAAGAAGACGCCCTTCGAGAGAATGAGCGCCAGTAACCTGCGGCTGAAGCTGATCAAGGTGGGCGCGGTCATCATTCGCAACACTCGGCGCATACGGGTGTTGATGAGCGATGCCTATCCTTACAAAGACGAACTCTCTGACCTGGTGCGTCAACTGGTTCCGGGATAGAAGCCC
>NZ_AXCC01000093.1:0-1301 GCF_000475315.1 Marinobacter sp. EN3 | reverse complement strand
ATGGTACCTGAAAAACTGACCTTCTCGCCACTGTCTCGCCGTCAAATTGAAGCCGACTTCTCCGGTGGCCATATCACCTCCGATGCCGGATTGCTCCTACTTCGCGAAGTCGACAAACAACACCAGCTCACTCAGCGCCTGGCTACGGTTCTGAACGATGCCCGTAATCCGGTACTGGTTCGCCACAAGCTTCAGACCATGATCCGGCAGCGGGTCTTTGGCGTGGCCGCCGGGTACGAAGACCTGAACGATCACGAGGCGCTACGCGCTGATCAGGCACTTCAGACCGCGACCGGTGAAGATGCCATTCTGGCGGGCAAATCGACCTTGTGCCGCATGGAACAGCGCGTGGACCGGCAGGCGGTGGTCAAAGCCCACGAACTGCTGTGGCATCACTTCATTGAACAGCACGAGACTCCACCCAAGGAAATTGTGCTGGACTTCGATGGCACCGACGTTCCGGTGCATGGCGACCAGCCCGGCAAGTTCTTTAACGCCTACTACGATCACCATTGTTACTTCCCGCTGTACGTGTTCTGCGGTCGCCATCTGCTGGTGAGCTACCTGCGCACCAGCAACCGAAGCGACAGCCGCCACAGCTGGGCCATTCTGGCCTTGCTGGTGAAGTTCATTCGGCAGTACTGGCCGGATACCCGCATCGTGTTCCGGGGTGACAGCGGCTTTTATCGTCCTCGATTGTTGAGCTGGTGCGACCGGAATCAGGTGGATTATCTGGTCGGTATCAGTAAGAACAGCCGACTGCTCAAGGAGGTAGACGCACCCTCAATGCTTGTTCGCAAGGCTCACAACGAACTGGGTGAAAAAGTCTCCGCCACCTACCGGTTCCAATACCAGGCCCGCACCTGGAAACACCCCCGCTGGGTGGTCGCCCGGCTGGAAGAAGGCGAACTGGGTGCCAACCCCAGGTTCATCATCAGTTCCCGTTACGACGACGGCGTTAAACTCTACTACGAGCAATACTGTGCCCGGGGCGACATGGAAAACCGGATCAAGGATCAGCAGTTGTGTCTGTTCGCAGATCGCACCTCCAGCACGCGGTGGTGGACCAATCAGTGGCGGCTGCTTCTGTCGGGCTTTGCCTACACGTTGTTCGAGCGATTACGCGCTCACCTGAAGAAAACGCCCTTCGAGCGCATGAGCGCCAGTAACCTGCGGCTGAAGCTGATCAAGGTGGGCGCGGTCATCATTCGCAACACTCGGCGCATACGGGTGTTGATGAGTGATGCCTATCCTTACAAAGACGAACTCTCTGACCTGGTACGCCGTCTGGTTCCGGGATA
>NZ_AXCC01000092.1:0-1725 GCF_000475315.1 Marinobacter sp. EN3 | reverse complement strand
CTCGCCGTGACAATAGCCACAAAAGCGGATGCGCTCGTGACCGGCCTCGTAGCTGGCCTGGCGTTTGGTATCATCGGCCATAATGGCGTTTAGCTGTGTCATGGCCTCGCCTGCAGAGCTTGCGGCAACCATGGGAGAGGCAGTCAGGCACGCGACGATCAACAGTTTCCTCAAGTGTGAACTACCAAACATAAGCCACCTACTTCTTCGGAAAGGCCGAAGAATAGTCGGGTGCTTGAGTGCTGATCTTGCCAAAGATCAAAAAAGCGGACTTAAAACGGTTCGGCCGGTGGCCCATGGTTCAATAGATGCGTATACCAACCCGGGTTACGTGCTCAAGTAGTTCTTCATTGTCTACCTGGTGCTTCAGGGCAAGATCCACTTTCCAGGGCAGCAGCATATCGTCAATTTCTAGCTCTATCTGGTTAAATTCCTGCCAGGAAAGTGTCGGCGCGGTCATCATCAAGTCGATATCCGAGTTGTACCGGTAATTGCCTTTAGCGCGAGAGCCGTAGAGGGTAACCTGGTCAATCTCGTGGTGCTGCGAGAATATGTCCTGTAACCTTCTGATAACCCTTGGCGGCAGCCCAAACTGTTCTTTCACGGACGATGGTTCAGGCAAGGCCATGCTTTTCCGCTTCCTGCTCTATCTGGGTTTGCAGTGCAGCAAACAGCGGGTGATATTGCGCCAAAATGTTAGTGAGGATTTCCTTGGCGGTTTCTTCGTTATAGGTGTGGGATGTTCGGTTTCTGTCTTTCAGCATGCGCATCCAGCCTTCGCCATCTTCGATTAGGCCATTGGCGAAAGCTTCACGAATCGCATCGCGAGAGCCGACAATGTTGCCGTTGCCTTGCCATCGGAAGTAATCCCGAATCACATTCCAGGATAGCTCATAGGTATATTCAAATGCCTGAATCAATCCCTGTTTTTCGAGGTCTGAGAGGTCGCGGGTTCGGCATAATTTTACAGCCGAATCCAGCTGAGAGAATGCCTTTCTGAAGTTACTAAATCGCTGGAGCCAGCGGATATCCTGCTCGGCCATGTTTTGTGCTCGTGTTGGATCCTTCACCGAAGAATACCATGACGTGGGGCCGCGAAACGACCTGGGCGCGAGGCTTATAAAGGTGATTGGGCGCTAATCCTTACCTAAACAAAGATTTAAAAAATAGAAAATCACAACTACGCTAGTGGCTAAACACTCTCAATGTGAGAGTGGGGCGTCTTCTTTCAACAGCAATGGAAAAGGAGAACAGCATGCATCGCACTAGGCAGGGATTATCCCTTATCACAACGTCCGCTGCTCTTATTCTGGCGGCCTCACAGGTGTTCGCAGAGCCAAAGCTTGAGGTGGAAATGTTTGAAGCCGGCGTGGAAGGCCGCGGGGATTCCATCGGCACGGTTACACTCACCGCTTACGATCAGGGCGTACTTATTGAGTCTGATATCACTGGTCTTTCGCCCGGAGTTCACGGCTTTCATCTCCATGAAAACGCGGACTGCAGCCCGGTAGAAAAAGACGGAAAAACAACGCCTGCAGGTGCCGCTGGTGGGCATTACGACCCAAAAAACATCGGGAAGCATAAAGGCCCGTTCGATAAATCCGGACATCTTGGCGACCTGCCAAGGTTGCACGTTGGCCAGGAGGGAGAAAACGCCCAGACCAATATTGCGCCGCGGCTGCAGCTGAGCGATTTTAAAGGCCGGGCCCTGGTGATTCACGGTGG
>NZ_AXCC01000091.1:0-1957 GCF_000475315.1 Marinobacter sp. EN3 | reverse complement strand
GGGACCTATGAGAAATCCGGGTTAGCTGTTAAATGGAGTCATCCATGGAAATGAAGCTGTGCCGAATCTGCTGGAATACCGCCGGATGGAGGCGACCTACAGGGGAAGCAGCAGAACTGGAAACAGGTGATAGTTATGTGGCCCAGAATGGATATGGGCACGAAGAATGGCTCTTTAACTATGAATGGATGATTAACGGTTACAGATACGGATTCGTCCAGCCAATAGGGAAGTTCCATGTGAAATACGCTGGCGACACTACTTCTCTTTGTCTTTACACGGTAACCCCAGACAAAGATCGCCTAGTGGTGGGTGTGATCCGTGAGGTATATATTCCAACCTTGTCCGAAACCAAGGACATATTTCGTGAGTTTAAGAAGCGTGGTTGGATCAAGCAAATGGAGAAAGATTGCCGAGCCCTTGGTGTCGGCCCGTTTAATGCCGATGGATTAAATGAAGGCGGTGTGATTAACATTCGGTTCAGACCGGAAGATGTCGAGTTATTCGATCCCATGTTAGTTGCTGACCCGACGCATACGATTTCAAGGAATTCCCGATACCATCCTTTCAACTGGGATGGGGTGCTCCCATCCATCAGCGATACTGCGGCAGGTGCGTCGAATAGCAAGAAGAAACGGTCAGAAAAATCCCGGAAGCGAGTGGCGCAAGAGGGCAGCGAGTATGATCCAACCCATGTAAGACTACAGAATCGGGTTTATGATCTTCTTGTCGGCTATTTCGGGGCGGGAAATGTATTTTACGAGCGGAACTACGTCGATCTCTCTGTTGACACCGATAGCAGCACTACTCTTATCGAGATAAAGACCGCGCCTACCGCGAAACGCTGCATGCGGGACGCGATAGGGCAATTGTTGGAGTATGCTCATTATCCAAAGGTTAAGAAAAACTGTGAATTCGTTATTATGGGGGATGCTCCGATGACGTGGAATGATCAGTGCTATCTTGATTTCCTCAGGACGCAATACAATCTTCCACTGAATTATAGCCAATATGTATGGCAGGATGGCTCGATGAAGGGGTGGGGAGAACATTTAACAAGTGCAGGCAAGGGACGCTCCTGACGTCGCGCCCCTGCTGCAAGCGTTAAATTCAAAAGGATGCATATGGAGTTGATCGCCAAACTTTTGGATGCTGCGAAGCTTCCGACGAAATTTATCGTTGCAATATTTTTGGCATCAACGATTCCGTTGTTATTGCCCGCTGAAATGCTTTCCGCACTTCGCCTGAGTGGGGTTGTTGATTCGTATGGTCGATATATGGGGATTGGCTCAGTGCTCTCTGGGTCAGTTATGGCCATTGAATTTACGATCTGGATCAGCAAAAAAGTAAGACAGAGTTATCTGCGGCGAAAGCTCACCAAACTTTCCAAAGAACGCTTGAGCAGTCTGGATCATGCCGAAAAGTCAGTGCTGAGAGAGTTCTACATCCAGGGCCAGAACACCATCAAATTACCCATGGATTATCCTGTAGTAGCCGGGCTTCTCTCTTCAGGTATTTTGAGCATTGTCGGCCAACATGGTAAGCATTCATTGGCAGGGATGCTCTTCAGCATGAAGATTCCCGATCACTTGAGGAAAGAGATAACACTCGAAATGCTGGAGCTTCCAGCCGGAGAACCCTCGGAAGAAGAGATCGAATTTCTCAGGGCGAATCGACCTGCCTTCATGCACTCGATCCAACGAGAAGAGGCCCTCTTACGATGGTGAATTTAACAAGGCCAGGCACGGCGACGTCTACTACATTGCGGCTTCGCCTCCATTTCGTAGCCGCGCATGCTGGCTGGCGTTAATGGCAAAGGCTTCGGTCTTTTGGGTGGCTATGTGCCAGTGGCCTTGGTACCGTGCTTGGTTGCCAAACCCGCATAGTCTGTTGAGCACCAAGGCCGTCAGAATCCGCGTCCGGTTTGGTTGCTTCAGCTAGCCCGGATTTCTCATAG
>NZ_AXCC01000090.1:0-759 GCF_000475315.1 Marinobacter sp. EN3 | reverse complement strand
AGAGGATAGGAAGAATAAAAGCCCTTTTCCAGAGAACCCGCGCAGACTGCTGTCGTTCTATCCCTCGGTTCTATCCCTCGCTTCATTACCTGATAGCCTCAAACCAGGGCTGAATTCCGCTCTTCTCGATTGAATTCCCCCCAGTTTCCGAGCTTTCACACCTCATTCCCGGTCTGTTGGCAAACCTCACCCTTACCGTGCTCCCATTGGAAAAAAAATTGAGCACAGCATGTTTCAAAACTGTCGTGGAAATGCCGGACGGAATGGGTCTCAGCAGAACAAACTTGAGGGTGGCGCCCGTCCTTCTGGAAGTATCACTGCCGCCGAAGCGCCTCCCTTCTCATTGAGATGGTCCAGTATCTTGTTGATCACCACCGGGTCTTCAATACATGCAATGACTCTGACTGAACCGCCACATTCCCGGCAGGTGTTAATGTCTATATTGAAGACACGCTTCAAGCGCTGGGCCCAGGTCATGGACGCCCGACGCTCCGCCGGGCTTTGGTCAAGCCGTTCGTTGGCAGAATCACATTTTTTGCCCTTGCCACGCCTCGATGGGGTGATCAGCGCACGGTACTTGCTGTTTGAGGCGAATACCCCATGAAACCGGCTCAGATTCACTCTGGGTTTGGGTATCAGCGCCGCCAACTTGGCAATGAAATCCAGGGGATCAAAGACCACATGCGTCGTCCCATCCCGATAGGGTGTCTTCAGTCGATAGCGAATCTGCCCGTTTGATGTCAGCGACAAGCGCTTCTC
>NZ_AXCC01000089.1:0-530 GCF_000475315.1 Marinobacter sp. EN3 | reverse complement strand
TCAGGCTGATCAACTGGTATCTGAAGGCAGGCGTTCAGATCGACAATCGCAAAGCCCCGACACCCGAGGGCGTGCCGCAAGGCGGACCACTGTCTCCGGTGTTGGCGAATGTGGTGCTGGATGAACTGGATTGGGAGCTGGAGCGGCGCAACCTGCGCGTCGCCCGCTACGCGGATGACTGCCAGATCTACGTGGGCAGTCGCCGTGCAGGAGAGCGGGTGATGGTGAGTCTGACGCGCTTTATCGAGGACTCGCTGAGGCTCACAGTGAATACACGAAAGAGCGCGGTAGACCGGCCCTGGAAGCGAAGCTTCCTGGGCTTCACCCTCAGCCGGAAAGGACAGCGATTGAAGGTGGCTGCCAAAGCCATCACTAAGTTGAAATCCCAGATCCGGATACTGAGCCGCCGAACACGGGGCCACTCACTGGCCCAGGTGATCGCAGATCTGAAAGAGACCCTGCTTGGTTGGAAAGCGTACTTCGACGCAGCCGAAGTGCTGAGCCCGCTGCGGGACCTGGACAAGTGGATA
>NZ_AXCC01000088.1:0-254 GCF_000475315.1 Marinobacter sp. EN3 | reverse complement strand
GATACCAGTTGATCAGCCTGAACAGCGGCCTGTCCGGCGTATGCCGTTTCAAACGTGCCATCAGGCGATCATGGTTTACCCGATCGAAGAAAGCTTCCAGGTCCAGATCCACTACCCAGTTGCGGCCTTCCCGAGCACAATGCTGTACGTATCGGACTGCCTGATGGGCAGAACGCCCCGGGCGAAAACCGTAGCTGTGTGGATGGAAGCGGGGTTCCCAGTCCTGCTGGATCACCTGAGCGATTGCTTGCTGG
>NZ_AXCC01000087.1:0-566 GCF_000475315.1 Marinobacter sp. EN3 | reverse complement strand
ATGGTACCTGAAAAACTGACCCTCTCGCCACTGTCTCGCCGTCAAATTGAAGCCGATTTCTCCGGTGGCCATATCACCTCCGATGCCGGCCTGCTCCTGCTTCGCGAAGTCGACAATCAACACCAGCTCACTCAGCGCCTGGCTACGGTGCTGGACGATACCCGTAATCCGGTGCTGGTTCGCCACAAGCTTCAAACCATGATCCGGCAACGGGTCTTTGGCGTGGCTGCCGGGTACGAAGATCTGAACGATCACGAAACGTTACGCGCTGACCAGGCACTTCAGACCGCGACTGGCGAAGAGGCCATTCTGGCGGGCAAATCAACACTGTGCCGAATGGAGCAGCGCGTGGACCGGCAGGCCGTGGTCAAGGCCCACGAACTGATGTGGCATCACTTCATTGAGCAGCACGACGCCCCACCCAAGGAAATCGTGCTGGACTTCGATGGCACCGACGTTCCAGTGCATGGCGACCAGCCCGGCAAGTTCTTTAACGCCTACTACGATCACCATTGTTACTTCCCACTGTACGTGTTCTGCGGTCGTCATCTGCTGGTGAGCTACCT
>NZ_AXCC01000086.1:0-4720 GCF_000475315.1 Marinobacter sp. EN3 | reverse complement strand
AGCTTAGCGGCGCCACGTCAGTGGCGTCCGGTGGACGGCCGTCAGGCCGGGAACGTACTACAGCGACTGGTTAGAAGCCGGTTCACCCGTTGGTTTCCAGTCCTACTTCTCGGCTCGCATGCGAACGCCAAAGAAGCCCCGCACTGGCTCGCGATCCGGCACCGGTACAAACCACCAGACTACCCGGCGCGTTTGGAATTTTCGGCGAATTGCCCCACAACCTGGGCACCCTGCTGATAACCATTCAATAGCCAACGGTGGCTACCAGCTTGGACTACGAAGTTGCTGGCCTTGGCAACGATGCAAAACAAAAAGCTACCACCGAATTTGCCGCCAAGGCCCATGCACCCAACCACCAAAAAACGGCCAAAGCCTTGGCTTTTAACGCCAATATTCAGCGGCGACCTTTTTGCAGCGCAGCGGAGAAAAGGGCGTCCGGTGGAGGCCCTTCAGGGCCGGAACGAACTGGAATGACTGGTTAGAAACTTTTTGCACGGTCTCTACCTTTCCGATTTGTACACGATCCAGTTCCGATAGGACTCTGGCTTGATTTCCTCAGTTTCCACTGGCTTAACGGGAACCCGGGATAACCACTGCTCTGAGTCAATTTGCTCGAACGTTTCGGACCTAACCTTGTACACATATCCCACCTGATCCCAATCCACCTCGGTATCCTTTAGCACGATACGAGGTGGACGCTCCGAGGTTTCAACAGAGAAAACTGCCCCGTCACCGAGAGGGCGATATGAAATTGCAAAAGGGATTGCCAACTCGCGCTCTGAAACAGCATAAACGCCGTGCTCATTATCCGCCATGCCATATCCAACGCCCTGCGTCGGATTGAGCAGATCTAGCTTTTTTCGAGTACCGTGATACAGATATTCGGGCTTACTCATCGCTCGACTCGTTTCTAACGCCAGTGGTAATGGGCGGCAACGGAGCGCAGCGTAGTTGGCGTCCCGTTGACCACCTGGTTATGCCAGTTTTTGCAACCAGTCACGAAACCACTCCGTTGGCATTTGCTCTTCCTCGAAATTCTTCGTTCGGAGTTCCTCTGGTGAGTAGGTGTTCGCCAAATATAAATCCCACTGTGTTTCTACATCAGTGAGGATTGGCAACAACGACTCTATCTCCTGCTCCGCATCAACTTCGAGATACTCACACCAAAATCTGTCACACCATTCCGCAATTTGCTTGTGGGAGTATGGCGACGTTGCCGGCTCTGCACCCCACCTCAACATCTTGAGCGCCGCTTCTCGTGTAAAGGGCATTTCTGCCGGAGTGCTCAATTCCATACTAAATGGCTCGAACTAAAAGGGCATAACGAATGATATGGACTCCCCCTGCTCCCTCGGCATCGATGTGCCACATTGAAGGTGTCGAAGTCTTCAAGCGAAAGCAGGAGGAGTCATCATGAATGTTACAACCATCGGCATCGATCTGGCGAAAACTGTGTTCAGTATTCATGGCACCAATCCACACGGCAAGGTCGTGGTTCGCAAACGGCTCAATCGCCCTAAACTGCTGGCGTTCTTCGCACAACTGCCACCGTGCCTGATCGGCATGGAGGCCTGTTCCGGTGCCCATTACTGGGCTCGGGAGTTAACCAAACTCGGCCACGACGCCCGGATCATTGCACCCCGCTTTGTCGCTCCGTACCGCAAGAGCAGCAAGAACGACGACAATGATGCCGAGGCCATCTGCGAAGCCGTCAGTCGGCCCAACATGCGCTTTGTCCCGATCAAGACCGAAGATCAACAAGCCGTGCTGTGCCTGCACCGCATCCGCCGTGAGCTGACCAAAGAACGCACCGCACAGATCAATCAGATTCGCGGGCTGCTGGCCGAGTTCGGACTGATCATTCCTCAGGGCCGTTATCACGCTCGCCATCGGATTCCCGAAATCCTGGAGGATGCCGAAAACGGCTTGCCCATGCTTGCACGTCGTCTACTCAACAACATCAACCAGCGCATTCTCCAGCTCGATGAGGAGATCTTGGCCTATGACCGGGAAATCGAAGCCATGGCCCGGCGCGACGAACAGGCCAAACGGTTGATGGCCATTCCGGGCATCGGCCCCCAAACAGCCACCGCGATATTGGCCAGTGCGCCGGATCCCAGACAGTTCAAAAGCGGGCGACACTTTGCCGCCTGGCTTGGGCTCGTACCCAGGCAGTACTCGACCGGAGGCAAGCCCCGGCTGGGTAGAATCACCAAGCGCGGGGACAAGTACCTGCGAACACTATTAATCCACGGAACTCGAGCGGTGATTGCCAAACTCGCTGACAAACAAGATCAACTCAGCGAGTGGGCCAAAGGGTTGGTGGCACGCCGCGGCTACAAACGAGCCGCCGTGGCATTGGCCGCCAAGAATGCCCGGATTATCTGGGCGCTGTTGATGAACCAAACCGAGTTTAAAACACAGCCTGCAGAGGGCTGATAACGGGCAACAACGACAGGCAGAACACGCCTGCCAGCCGAGTCTTGCAACGGCAAGCGATGACGGAACGGTCAGACCGAGAGTGATTGAACCTGTTTAGCTTTGCGGCTGCGACAAGCCGACTAACGAATGAGGTCATCACTCACACGCATCATCATCCTGGCCCGGGCAGTAACGCCCACACAGAGGCCGAATGTAGAGCTGCAGTCTCAAACCGCTTCGGAATCAAATGGCGTTGCTTGACCGCAGGGGGAGTCCATGTAGCGAAGCTAAGCGGCGGCCCGTCAGGGACGTCCGGTGGACGGCCGTCAGGCCGGGAACGCACTTGAGCGAATGGTTAGCGCGATATGGTGAAAAACCTGCGGTATTTCGCATAAATTTCTTCCGCATGGTCATGCACCTGAGAATATCTGACATAAGCTCCTGCGCCTGCTTTGAGACCGCAAGGGTACCTTCCTGCCCAAGTTACCGCTTCGGTTAGCAGTTCTAGTGAAAAGTCATATTTTTCGACAAGCTTAGGATCAACTTTTTCAGCAAGCTTCTTTAGGTCGTGAGTCTGAATCTCTTTGGGAAATTTTGTCTGCGGCAGCCAATCTTCCTCCCAGGGGGAGCCAAATTTCCTGTGAATCCATATAGCCTTGAATAAATTCTCTAAAGCTAGGCCATAGAGAAACGAGCAGACATTCTCGAGTTCAGATTTTTCAGTGTGGCTTATCAGTACTGCCGCTGATTCCTTTGAGATTCGTGCGGAAGCAATCAGTGCTCTCGCATGCCCAAACCAAGCGGTTGCATCGCACAATTTCTGCGCGAATTGCCCGTTGACAAAGTCTTCAACTTCTTCCGGGGTAACGTCCATAAACATCCTTTGTGCTAACGCCGCCAGCATGCGCGACTACGAAATGGAGGCGAAGCCGCAATGTAGTAGGCGTCGCCGTGCCTGGCCTTGTTAAATTCAGCCTGATTGATTGCCATAGAGCCGCGCCCCGTGAACGATGTGCACATAGAAAAGAAGCGGCACAAAAATGAGAAAAGCCAAACCAACGATTCCCTGATGCTCTAGGGACTGTCGATAGGTCGGCTTAACAGATCCGAAGGAACCAACGAAAAAAACCAGTCTCGATACTGTAATAAAGGGCCAAGCCACAACCAGAAACATCATCCAAAGCACCGACGCAAAAACGAAAGATTGGGCAAGCGACTCCAGCGTGCTGACGAATCCCGAACCAGTGTCTTGCATAAGCTCCCTTAAATTTAACGCCGCGCTTTGCGGCTGGTTTGAAGCGCAGCGGAAAACCAGTCCGACAACAGCGCATTGTTAAATGCTTTTGCGAACAACTTGAACAACCTTAGGATCTTGCGCGTCCATGAACATATAGCAACGACCGAATAATGACTTTTTACCAAAATCGTTAAAGACATTGTGGCCCAATGGAGTAATCAAGACCTCAGATGTAGCCAAGGCTCGCTGGTGATTATTATCTATATCGTTCCAGTGTTTTTCGACTACGGAGCTTAATACCACATTAGCTACGTTATGGTTATACCCGACCAATATATTGCCATCATCCATTTCTTGTGGGTGCATATCGGGATGAGCATGATAGACATTGCGCAAAGACTCTTTTGCCAGTTTCTCGACTTCAGCGTCGGACAACCCCTCCGGAACTAGAGCCACTGTCCCATTTTGGAACACAGCAAAGTCCTTTTTCCCGTCAGAGTAGTATTTTATGGTTGCGATAACCACTTCGAGTGGTTGAACTATCTCTGGTTTCCAGTCTGGAACGGGAGGAAAGACCTCTTCTGGCTCTTTCTTTTTCTTAAACTTATCTAAGAACTTCAATTTCCCTCCTGAGCATTTAACGCTGAGCACAGGGGCGCCCTGACAAGGGCGTCCAGCGGCCGCAGGCCGCGTCCTGATGCGACTGGTTAAATGCCGGTTACCCGGCGATTCATTCCGGCACTCAACCCGAATGCCGACTCCCGATACTGTGGACCAGCAAGACCCATGGCGCCAGGAACCAGGACGCTAAATGGGCGGAAACTGCCCGATAGATGCGCCGGATGGCCCCGCGACCGGAACACCGAATTACCGATTATCACCGCCGCCGAACTGAAAGCTGTTTTCTGCCTGCCGGCAACCGATGGAGCAGCGGGCAAACACCAAACCTAAGAACACCGGAGCAAGGCCTTTAACGCCCGCAGCACGCGCGGCTTTGCAATGGAGGCGCAGCCGCAATGAAAAAAGCCGTCGCTGTGCCTGCGATTGATACTGATTGAGCCT
>NZ_AXCC01000085.1:0-26088 GCF_000475315.1 Marinobacter sp. EN3 | reverse complement strand
ACGAGCGTTGCAGCCAAACCCTGTGCCAAGGCCTTTGCACCGCACCCGCCAAAAACTTACAAATGCCGGGCCATTAACAGCTAATTATACGAACGCGTTCGTATAACACACATTCGTATAACTCCAAAAATCTCGGCCCTCGCAAACCCCAGCTTCACCAATAAAATCAGCAAATTACCTGAATCCACCACGGCTACCGCCGGAGTTATACGCCCGTGTTCGAGCCACCCCTGCTACAGATTGGGGGCGTAAAACTCCGCACGCCCCGATATTCCTTTTCAAACTTATCAGAAGGTTAGCAACATTTCCCGGTACCTTCCCGGAGTTTTGCGAACGCGTTCGTATAACTCCGGGCTGAATGTTGTTTCTGGCTGGTTTGGCACGGGTGAATCCTGCAATACTTGGGCTTTACCCTCACTGAAAGAGACGCTTTTATGCACGCGCCTTTCTGGCTAACTACGGCTTTGCTGTTTCCGGTGTTGCTCTATCAGGGCAAGCGCACCCGGCGGATGACGCCACGGCTGCCAGAGGCCACTGGGGATTGCGCAGGCCAGTACGGCGAGGGAGAGCCCGTTTTTCGGTTGCTGGTGCTGGGCGAGTCCACTGCGGCGGGCGTGGGGGTTGAAAGCCACGCCCAGGGTCTGGCAAGCCAGTTGGCGTTGCAGTTACATCAACGCACCGGGCTCTGTATTGGCTGGTCTACCTTTGGGGTGAATGGTATTCGGCTGGGTGCGCTGCTTGATGCGCTGGGCTCCGCCGACTTGCCACCGGCAGATGCAGTATTACTGAGCATGGGGGTAAACGACACTACCGGTTTTACTCCACGGTTCCGGTTTCGCCGGCAACTGATTCAGCTCCGCGAAACCCTGGCAACCCGGTATCAGGCGCCCATTACGTTGCTCAGCGTGCCGCCCATGGACAAATTCTCGGCCTTGCCGGCACCCCTGCGCCAAGTTATGGGATGGCGGGCGCGGCAGTTGGACAGGGTGTATCAGGTGCTTGCGGCAAGGAACCCGGACGATTTCCGGTATCTGGGTTACCCCACAGTGTCAGACCCTGCCCTGCTCGCCCGGGACGGCTACCACCCGAGCGACAAGGGCTACCGCGCTATCGCGCAGGCGTTGGCCGAACAGGACTGGGGGCTGCCGCCCCCGTAACTCATCCCAGGTTCTTGCGCATGAATTTCTGCAGCTCGCCCACAATCCCGCTGCGGAAGGCCAGTACCGTCAGCACAAAGATGCCGCCGAGGATCGGGTCTACCCAGTCGCGCAGGGGCCCCTGGGACAGCTGGTATTCAATGTTCACCACAAAGGTGGCGCCCACCACCGGCCCAAGCAGCGTACCCATGCCGCCCACCAGAGTCATCAGGATGACCTCGCCCGACATATGCCAGTGGGCATCATTGAGAGACGCCAACTGGAACACCACGGATTTCATGGAGCCGGCCAGGCCCGCCAGCGCGGCGGAGATCACAAAGGCCAGGATCTTGTAACGATCCACGTTGTAACCCAGCGAGACCGCCCGCGGTTCGTTCTGCTTGATGGCTTTCAGGATCTGCCCGTACGGGCTGCTGACAATGCGCTGCACCAGCAGATAACAGGCGATAAACACCACCAGCACGAAGTAGTACATGTTGAGGTTGTCTTCGAGGTTAATCAGACCAAACAGCTCGCCCCGGGGGATGCCGTGCATGCCGTCTTCGCCGCCGGTGAATTCCGACTGCACAAAGAAGAAGAACACCAGCTGTGCCAGCGCCAGGGTCACCATAGCAAAGTAGATGCCTTGCCGGCGGATCGACAATAACGCAAAGGCCAGTCCCAACAAGGTGGCCGTGGCGGTACCGGCAATGATGCCCATCTCGGTGGTCAGGCCGGAGAAATGACTGAGCAGGTAGCCCGTGGTGTAACCTCCGGTGGCCAGGAAGGCCGCATGGCCGAAGGACAGCAGGCCGGTAAAGCCGAACAGCAGGTTAAAGGCTACCGCAAACAAGGCAAAACACAGGATCTTCATCAGGAAGACCGGGTACATCACGAAGGGCGCGGCCAGCAGCAACAGCAGCAGCACGCCGTTCACCATCAGTTTCTTGCGGTCCTGGATCTTTTGCTGCTCGACAATGGCCTTGTGGATATCGGCAGGATTAACAGGCTGGTTCATGATTATGCCTCCTTACCGAACAGGCCGGTGGGTCGGATCATCAGCACCAGGACCATCACCAGGAAGATAACGGCCGAAGACGCCGGCGGGTAAAACGTTTTGGTGAGGCCTTCGATCACGCCCATCAGGATGCCCGTGATTATGGCCCCGCCAATGGAGCCCATGCCTCCAATCACCACCACCGCAAAGACCACGATGAGAATGTTGGACCCCATCACCGGAGTTACCGAATAAATGGGTGCCGCCAGCACACCGGCGAAAGCCGCCAGCATGACGCCGAATCCGTAGGTCAGGCTCACCAGCAAGGGTACGTTAATGCCGAAGCCCTGCATGAGCTGTGAGTCTTCTGTGCCCGCCCGGAGGTAGGAGCCCAGTTTGGTTTTCTCGATGATGAACCAGGTGCCAAAACACACCAGCAGGGCCACCACGATCACCCAGGCCCGGTAGTACGGCAGGAACATGAAGCCAAGGTTGATGCCGCCTTTGAACATGTCCGGCATGGAATATCGAAGCCCGGACACGCCGTAGATATTGGTGAGCACGCCCTGGATGATCAGGGCCACCCCGAAGGTGAGCAGCAGGCTGTAGATATGATCCTGGCCGGCAATGCGCCGGAGCAGGAAGTATTCGATGAGCATACCAAAAGCGCCAACCAGTACGGGAGCGACGAAGAGCGCGACCCAGTAATTGACGCCCAGCAGGTCAAACAGAACCACGGTGACCAGGGCACCGAGCATGTACATGGCGCCATGGGCAAAGTTGATGATCTTCAGCAGACCGAAGATAACCGCGAGGCCAAGGCTTAACAGGGCGTAGAAGGCGCCGTTGATAATCCCGATCAGCAGCTGGCCAGACAGCACAGCAAGGGGGACGCCGAAAATCATGGTCATGTTGCTAACTCCACAAGCAGCGCAGACGTTGTTTTTGTTGGGGTGTTCGTCCGGGCGGGTACCCGGCGCCGGTCGCGCTTAGAGACCGGGCACCGGGTAATTCCCCGTTGCTTAGTTCACCAGCTTGCACTTGCTCTCAGAGAGCGGACGGTAGGCTTCATCCGCCGGAATCGTCCGCAGGATCTTGTACAGATCCCATTCATTCTTGGACTCCGCCGGGGTTTTCACTTCCGCCAGGTACATGTCATGCACCATACGGCCGTCTACCCGGATTTTGCCGTTCTTGGCAAACATGTCGTTGATGGGTGTATCCATCATCTGCTTGCGCACGGTCTGGGCATCATCCGAGCCGGTGGCGGCCACCGCATTCAGGTATTGCATGGTGCTGGAGTAAATGCCGGCATGAACCATGGTCGGGCGCACACCGGTTTCTTTCATGAAGCGATCAGACCACTCGCGGGTTTCGTCGTTCATGTCCCAGTACCAGCCGGTCGTCAGCTGGATGCCTTGCGCGGTTTCCGCACCGAGGGCATGGACGTCGGTAAGGAACAGCAACAAAGCCGCCAGCGTCTGGCCCGCCTGGGTTACCCCGAACTCACTGGCGGTGGTGATGGCGTTGGTGGTGTCCGCACCGGCATTCGCCAGGCCGACCACATCCGCGCCCGAGGCCTGGGCCTGGAGGATGAACGAAGAGAAATCCTGGGTCGGGAACGGATGGCGCACGCTGCCCACAATCTCGCCGCCGTTGGCCTCAACCACGCGGGTAACGTCGGCTTCCAGGGCATGACCGAAGGCGTAGTCGGCGGTCAGCAGATACCAGGTTTTACCGCCTTCTTTGACCACTGCACTGGCTGTACCATTAGCCAGCGGGTAAGTGTCATAAACGTAGTGGATGTGGTTGGGCGTACAGTGTTCGTTAGTGATGCTGGAAGCGGCAGAGCCGGAAACAATGCCCAGCCGGTCATTTTCTTCCAAAATCTTGCTCACCGCGATGGACACCGATGAAGCCACCATACCGGCCACCATATCTACCTTGTCGTTTTCCACCCAGCGGCGAACGGTGCTGGACGATGTGTCCGGGCTGTTGCGGTCGTCGGCAATCACCACTTCAATCTTGGCGCCATTGACGGTACCGCCAAAATCCTTGATCGCCATTTCCAGGGCGGTCAGGCCATTGGGGCCGGCCAGGTCTCGATAGGTACCGGACATATCGGCCAGGTAGCCAATTTTTACGGTGTTGTCCGAAATTGCCGCCTGGGCACCACTGGCCATCAGAGCTGATGCAACGGCTGAGGTCAGAAGCTTTTTCATCATTGTCATTGTTGTTTCTCCGCTACTGTCTTGCGTTGGTTCGGGTTGTTGTTGCTCTTATTACTCTCGTTCTATCCGGGGTCAGACCCCCAAATAGCCATCCAGCACCGACTGTTTGGCACTCAGTTCGTTGGCGCTGATTTCTTCCACAATCTGGCCGTGCTCCACCACGTAATGTCGGTCGGCCAACGGCGCGGCAAAGTGGAAATTCTGCTCCACCAGAACAATGGTCAGGCCCTTGTTCTTCAGGGCTATCAGGACTTCCCCCAGTTTCTCCACGATCACCGGGGCCAGGCCTTCGGTGATTTCATCCAGCAACAGCATGTTGGCGCCGGTGCGCAGAATGCGGGCCATGGCCAGCATCTGTTGTTCGCCACCAGAGAGCTTGGTGCCCTGGCTGAAGCGGCGTTCATAGAGGTTGGGGAACATGGTGTAGATTTCTTCCAGGCTCATGCCACCGCTGCGCACCACCGGCGGCAGGGTGAGGTTTTCCTGCACGCTGAGGGAGGAAAAAATGCCCCGATGCTCGGGGCAATACCCGACACCCAACCTGGCAATATGATGAGGCGCGCACTGCATGGTTTCTTCGCCGTTGATCATGATGGAGCCGGTGCGCCGGCCCACCATGTTCATGATGGCTTTCAGCGTGGTACTGCGTCCGGCGCCATTTCGGCCGAGCAGTGTGACCAGCTCGCCCCGCTGAACCACCATGTCGATGCCGTGCAGAATGTGGGATTCGCCATAGAATGCGTGCAGGCCGGAAATGCGCAGCTGCTCGTATTCGCGGTCCGGATTCTTGCTCATTGGGCCGCCTCCACGTTTTCGCTGGTGGTGGCCTGTGACCCCCGCTCGCCGCTGCCATCACTGCCCATATACACCTCGCGCACACGCGGGTCGGCGGAGACCGTCTGGTAATCGCCTTCAGTCAATACTGCACCCTGGGCGAGCACGGTGATGCGGTCGCACAGTTTGCTGACCACGCTCAGGTTGTGCTCCACCATCAGTACCGTGCGGCCCTGGGCGGCCTTGCGCACCAGTTCCACTACGCGGTCAACGTCTTCCGAGCCCATGCCCTGGGTGGGTTCGTCCAGCAGCAACAGCTGGGGTTCCATGGCCAGGGTGGTGGCCAGCTCCAGCGCCCGTTTGCGGCCATACGCCAGCTCCACCGTGGTGGTATTGGCGAACTCAGCCAGGCCGACAGACTCCAACAGCTCCATGCAGCGCTCGTTGAGCTTGTGCAGGGAGTTGCCGGATTTCCAGAAGCTGTAGGAGGAGCCCTCTGCGGTTTGCAGGGCCACGCGAATGTTTTCCAACGCGGTCATGTGGGGAAACACGGCAGAGATCTGGAAGGAGCGAACAATGCCTTTACGGGCAATGGCGGCGGATTTCAGGGGAGTGATGTCTTCGCCGCGGTACAGAATCTGCCCGCGGGTGGGAATCAGGAACTTGGTCAACAGGTTGAATACGGTGGTCTTGCCGGCACCGTTGGGGCCGATCAGGGCGTGGATATCCCCCTGACGGATCTGGAGGTTGACGTCGTTAACGGCAACAAACCCCTTGAATTCCTTGACCAGGTTACGGGTCTCGAGAACGTACTGTTCACTCATGAGCCACTTCACCTTTTGTTATTGTTGTATTTCGCAACTAGCACACAGATTAGATTTACGTGCACGTAAACGTCAAGAACTAATTTTGATATTTCTCGGGCGGTATGGAATAGGTCATGGTGGAGTGTGCCACCGGGTCTTCCATGCCATCGGAATAGACGAAAACCTCGCCCACGCCCATGGTGCGCCCCACCTTCAACAGGGTCGCCCGTGCCCGTATCGGCGCATGTGCCACCGGCTTGCGAAGGAAGTTGATATTCAGGTTCGTCGTCACCGCCAACGGCACCAGGCCAATCCGGCTGAGCAAGGCTGCGTACATGGTGACATCCGCCAGCGCCATCATCGCAGGCCCGGATACGGTCCCGCCCGGGCGCAGGTGATCATCCTCCACGGCCAGGGTCATTTCCGCCCAGCCGTCACCCAGTGCCTCCAGGGAGCCGTATGCGGCCCCCTGGGGGAACTGAACCTCGAGGAAGTCTTTCAGCTCCTCGAAGGTCACTTTCATGCCGGCACCTCATCCTGGGCCCGGTTGCGCAGCACGAAGCGCTGGATCTTGCCACTGGGCGTTTTCGGCAGTTCATCCACGAATTCGATCTCACGCGGATAGGCGTGGGTGGACAGACGACGGCGAACCAGTTCCTGCAACTCCTCCTTGAGCGCCTGGTCGTCCACCGGCTCCTGGCCAGCTTTGATCACAACATAGGCTTTGATGATCGAGCCGCGCTTTTCATCGGGCTTGGCCACGACACCGGATTCGGCAACAGCGGCGTGTTCCAGCAAGGTACTTTCGACATCGGCCGGCCCCACGCGGTAGCCTGCGGTGGTGATGATGTCATCGTCCCGGCCACTGAAAGAATAGCCGCCATCGCCATGGCAGATCACCATGTCGCCGGTCAGGTAGTAGCCATTCACGAACGGGTCTTTCTCACCCCAGGTGTAGCCATCGAAATGGAACAGTGGCGAGGCTTTGATATCCACCGCCAACTGGCCAATCTCGCCTGCCCCCACCTCTTCGTTTTTCTCGTTCAACGCCACCACGCGATGCCCGGGGGATGAGTACCCCATGGAGCCCTGGCGAATGGTGTGTTCCAGGCCATGGAAGTTGCAGCAGGTCATACCGGTTTCTGTCTGGCCATAATGATCCTTGACCGGGCAGAAGTGCCGGCGGGCAATCCAGTTCACCACTTCCGGGTTCAGCGGTTCACCCGCACTGCTGCACACCCGCAGCCCCAGATTCTCCCCTTCCGGCAAGACCTGATCGTTGGCCTTCAACAGCCGATACGCCGTGGGCGCCGCCGCCAGGTTGGTGATCTTGTACTTGCGGATCATGTCGTAGGTAGATTCGGGGGTGAACGGGTTGGGGTTGAAATGCGTGGCGTGGCCCATCAACAGCGGGCCCGTAACGGCGTAGTACAGACCATAGGCCCAGCCGGGGTCAGCCACATTCCAGAACACATCGTCGTCGCGCAGTTCAATGGCGTACTTCATGTACACATAGAAGGCCAACAGGGCTTTGGCGGGCACGGCCACGCCTTTCGCTTTGCCGACGGTACCGGAGGTGAACATCTGCAGGAACGGATCGCTGCCGGTAATCATCACCGGCTCACACTGGTCTGACTGCTGGTCCAGCACCTGCTGGAAGTCTGCAACGTCCTCGCCCGTGGCGGCGGCGTTCACGCACAACACCGGCGGGCAGTTGTTGACGTCATTGAGCTTGGGATAGTTGTCCGGATCGGTGACCACCAGTTTGGTGCCGGCTTTTTCCAGGCGGTATTCAATGGCCCCGGAGCCAAACGCGGTAAACAGCGGCTGGTAAACCGCACCCAGGCGCAAGGTGCCGGCAATCACGATCAGCAGTTCCGGGCCCCGCGGCAGCAGGCCCGCTACCCGGCCACCCTTTTTGACACCATGAGACTTCAGATAGTTGGCAAAGCGGGCCGAGGCTGCTTTCAGCTCTGCGAAGGTAAGCACGCCATCACCACCACCCACTTTCTCGTAAAACAGCGCAACCTTTTGCGGGTCGGAAGCCCATTTATCACAGATTTCGTGACAGACGTTCAGGCCACTGTCCAGGCGCCCGTCCAGGATTTCCGCTTCCAGTGCGGCCGCATCAAAGTTGTCATACACCTCGTTGTAGTGCGGTAGGCTCATCGTACACTCCATTTGTTGTCGTTGTTGGTTGCACAAGATTTAGTCAGGTTTAGCATAGCCTTCACTTTACGTAAAGGTAAACTTTAGGCTAAAAAGAAAGGGCGACCTGCCATCGCCCTCCCCTGCTTACTCCGGTTTGTACAGCCGCAGAATGCTGGAGAAATCCAGCTCTCCGTTGCCCTGCCCGGCATGCAGCTGGAACAGGTTTCGGGCCAGGGAGCCCATGGGAATCGACGCCTGGTTGGTCACCGCGTTGTCGAACGCCAGGCCAAGATCCTTCGCCATCAGGTTCACCAGGAAACCGCCCTGATAATCGCGGGAGGCTGGCACACCCTCCATCACCCCCGGCCAGGGGTTATAGACATTCAGTGCCCAGTTACCGCCAGAGCTTTGTTTCATGATCTCCGAGAGTACGGCAGGGTCCAGGCCATTTTTGGCACCCAGGGCCAGGGCTTCGCTGGTGCCGGCCATCAGGATCGCCAAAAGCATGTTGTTGCAGATCTTGGCCACCTGCCCGGCACCATGGGGGCCGGCGTGGAAGATATTCTTACCCATGCCTTCCAGAATCGGCTTGGCTTTCTCGAAGGTACTCGCGTCGCCGCCACAGATGAAAGTGAGCGTGCCGGCTTTGGCACCACCCACACCTCCGGATACCGGGGCATCGATAAACGCAAGCTTTCGCTCAGCCGCCTGTTCGGCGACGTTGCGGGCCGTTTCCGGGGCAATCGTGGAAGAATCGATCACCAGCGTGCCGGCTGGCAATGCAGCCAGCAGGCCATCGTCACCCAGGTAGACCGCCTCCACATGCTTGCCGGCCGGCAGCATGGTGATCACGCATTCTGCGCCCTCGGCGGCGGCTTTGCCGGAATCCGCCGTGCGGGCACCTTCGGCCACCAGGGCCTCAACTGCTGGCTTGGACAAATCGAACACGGTAACGTCGTGGCCGGCCTTGAGCAGGTTGGCCGCCATCGGCGCACCCATGTTGCCCAGGCCGATAAAGGTAATCTTGGCCATGTTGCTTCTCCTTGTTGTTGTACGGGTCATCGCTGCACAAAGGCAGACTACTGGCTGAAAAATCCGTTAACCCAGGCGCTGTCCACTTCACTGAGTGAGGCATAGCGCCAGCGGGGCTGCATATCCTTGTCGATCAGCAATGCCCGTATGCCCTCGGCAAATTCACCTTTCTTCAGGCTGTTGTGGGACATCACCAACTCGTTGTCGAGCACCTCTTTCAGGCTGTGCAGGCGGCTGCGGTGGTAGTGTTGCCACATCAGGGCCAGGGAGGTCGGAGACGCGGCCTTCACCCCCTTCACCGATTTGCCGAGCCAATCTTCCCGAGCCCCCAGCTCGTCCAGTTGCGCCACCACCTGCTCCAGAGAATCCGCATCGGTGGCCTGCTGGATGTCTTCAAAATGCTCACGCACGGGAGACGCGGGTAAGGCCTCACGGCTCTGCTGTTCAAACTGCCGCAGCACTGCGCTCACCACCGCCTGCGCTTCCGCTCGTTGCCAATCCGCCGCTTTCAGGGCATCCACAACCTGGTCTTTCAGACCATGGGAGATAAACCGGTCGGCCATGTTCACGAACAATGCATCGGCGCCGTTCATGCAGGCACCGGTCAGTCCCAGAAACAGGCCCGTGCGCATGGGCATGCGGTTCAGGAACCAGCCGGCACCGATATCCGGGTACAGGCCGATGCTGACTTCCGGCATGGCGAGCTTCGAGTGTTCGGTCACCACCCGGTGAGAAGCACCCACCATCAGACCAATACCGCCACCCATCACGATGCCGTTGCCCCAGCAAACGATGGGCTTCGGGTAGGTGTGGATCTGGTAATCCAGCTCATATTCCTCGTTAAAGAAGCGCTCGCCCTCCGCCAGCTTGCCCGGCTCGGTCATGGCCCGATACAGCGAGACGATATCGCCGCCCGCGCAGAAGGCTTTGTCGCCCTCGGCTTCCAGCCAGACAGCCTGAACCTTGGGATCCTCGGCCCAGCGGCTGAGCTGGGGCTTGAGCAGGCTGATCATATCCATCGACAGTGAGTTGAGATTGCGCGGCGTGTTCAGCCGTGCCACGGCAATCAGCTCACCATCAGCGGTTGTCCATTCTTCAAATACGATTGGTTGATCACTCATAGCGAATCCGGGTTATCGGTTTTTCCAGTCGGGCTTGCGCTTCTCAAGAAACGCATTCACGCCTTCTTTCTGGTCTTCGGTATGGAACAGCTCCACGAACAATTCACGCTCCATGCGCCAGCCGTCGCTGTGGCTGCGGCCGTCGCGGGCGCTCATCACCAACTGCTTGCAGCGGGCGATGGACGAAGGGCTCTGCTTACAGGCACCTTCCGCCAGTTTCAGGGCAGCTTCCAGGCCGTTGCCGGTGGGCACCACTTCTTCCACCAACCCGATTTCCAGGGCCTTGGCGGCGGTTACCCGTTCACCACACAGAATCATACGCTTGGCCCAACCCTCACCCACCAGCCAGGGCAGGTTCTGGGTGCCGCCGGCACAGGGCAGCAGGCCAACGCTGGCCTCAGGCAGAGCCATCTGGGCATGCTCTTCTGCAATCCGGATATCACAGGCCATGGCACATTCCAGGCCACCACCCATGGCATAACCGTTTACGGCGGCAATCGATACGCCACGGAACGCCGTCAGCGCTGCGAACGCTTCACCGAATCGTTGCGCCATGTCGTTGGCGCGAGCCCGGTCGCCGTCGGCGAAGGTTTTCAGGTCAGCACCGGCGGAAAAGAACTTTTCCCCCTGGCCAGTCACCACCAGCGCGAAGATGTTCCGGTCGGCGTTGAGCTCTTCCACGGTCGCCTTCAGCGCGGCGAGGGAATCGGCCGTCCAGGTGTTGGCCGGCGGATTGGCGATGGTCAATACCGCAATGTGGCCGCGTTTTTCCAGTTGAATCAGTTCACTCATCACAAATTCCTCTATAGTCCGTGGCCGGTTACTGGATCGCTTCGGCAACGCCGTCGTCCAGCAGCCGGCGGGCAATGATCAGGCGCATGATTTCGTTGGTGCCTTCCAGAATCTGGTGTACCCGCAAATCCCGGAGGTAACGCTCAAGCGGGTATTCACGGATGTAACCGTAGCCGCCATGCAGTTGCAGGGCTTCGTTGGCCACCTCAAAGCAGGCGTCGGTGGCGAATCGTTTGGCCATGGCACAATGCAGCGTAGCCTCCGGGTCGCCACTGTCGAGTTTGAACGCACCCAAACGCACCATCTGCCGGGCAGCCACCAGGTTGGTAACCATGTCCGCCAGCTTGAACTGCAGCGCCTGGAAGGCCGCCAGCGGCTTACCAAACTGCTGGCGCTCGTGCATATAATTCCGGGCCCGGAGCAAGGCCGCCTGGGCACCGCCCAGGGAACAGGTGGCGATATTCAGGCGGCCGCCGTCCAGGCCCTTCATCGCAATGGCAAAGCCATCGCCTTCATTACCCACCCGATTGCTGGCAGGCACGCGAACGTCTTCCAGGGTAACCAGGCGCGTGGGCTGGCTATGCCATCCCATCTTTTCCTCATTCTTGCCGTAGGAGACACCGTCGGCATCCGCTGGTATCACGAAGGTAGAGATGCCCTTCGAACCGCTGTCGGCGTCTCCGGTGCGCGCCATCAGAACCAGAATATCGGTTGCGCCAGCGCCGGAGATGAACATTTTGCTGCCATTGATCACATAGCTGTCACCGTCCCGAACTGCGCGGGTGCGGAGACTGGCCGCGTCGGAGCCGGCACCGGGTTCAGTCAGGCAATACGAAGCCAGCCATTCACCACTGGCCAGCCTGGGGACAATTTCCTGGCGAAGATCATCAGAGGCGAAACTTGCCACCATCCAGGTGGCCATGTTGTGGATGGTGATGAAGGCGGCGGTGGACGGGCACGCTGCCGCCAACTCTTCCACAATCACCGAGGTATCCAGGCGAGACAAGCCCATACCACCCAGGGATTCGGGCGTGTACATGCCCATAAAACCCATGGCTCCGGCTTCTTTCATGACATCGACCGGAAAAATATGCTCGGCGTCCCACTGGGCGGCATGGGGCGCCATGGATTTTTCAGCGAAGGCTCGGGCAGCATCCCGAAACGCCTGCTGGTCTTCAGTGAGATTAAAATCCATCGTCAGGCTCCTTGGTTGTTACGGTCGGGGCTTCCACTGAAGAAGCGGAAAAAAGGGGCCGGTGGGGGAACCGGCCCAATAACCTCACCGACAACGAGATTAACGAAGCTGGATGGAGAAGTTGGCCTCGGATGAGGTCGCCTCACTGGAGAACCAGCGGGAGGTCACCGTTTTCGTCTCGGTGTAGAAGCGCACCGCCTGTTTACCGTAAGCGTGCTGATCACCGTAGAACGAACCCTTCCAGCCGGTGAACGAGAAGAACGGCAGGGGCACCGGAATGGGAATGTTCACACCCACCTGGCCCACATCAATCTCGTGCTGGAACCGACGCGCCGCGCCGCCATGACTGGTAAAGATGGAGGTTCCGTTGCCGTACGGGCTGGCGTTGATCAGCTCGATGGCATCACCAAGGCTGTCAACGTTGACGCAGGACAGCACCGGGCCAAAGATCTCTTCGTTGTAGATATCCATGTCCGGCGTGACTTCACTGAACAGGGTTGGCCCTACCCAGTTACCTTCCGGCAACCCGTCGACGGTGCAGCCACGGCCGTCCAGCAGCAGTTTGGCGCCCTGGGCTTCACCGGTGGCGATCAGCGATTCAATGCGGTCTTTGGCCTTGGCACTGATCACCGGGCCATAGCTGGCACCGGAATCGTTCCAGGCGCCGGGGCGCACTTTCGCCATGGCCTCTTTCAGCTCCGGAATCCACTCCTGGGCAGCGCCCACGAAGACCGCCACCGAGATCGCCATACAGCGTTGGCCCGCGGCACCTACAGAGGCACCTACCAGGGCGTTGATCACTTGTTGTTTGTCCGCATCCGGCATGATCACCATGTGGTTCTTGGCGCCGGCGAAGCTCTGCACCCGCTTCATGTTGCGGGTACCGGTTTCGTAGATGTACTGCCCGACCGGAACCGAACCGACAAAGGATACGGCCTTGATGGCCGGATCAGTCAGCAGGGTATCAACCTGCTCTTTGGCACCGTGAACCACCTGCAGTACACCCTTGGGTGCGCCGGCCTGCTCAAACAGCTCGGCCAGGCGGGTTGGTGTCAGCGGGTCCTGCTCGGACGGTTTCAGAATAAAGGTGTTGCCGCAGGCAATGGCCATGGGGAACATCCACAGCGGGATCATGGCCGGGAAGTTGAACGGCGTAATGCCGGCACACACCCCCAGAGGCTGGATCCAGGAATGGGTATCTACCTCGCGGGCCACGTTCTCAACGGTCTCGCCCATCATCAGGGAAGCCACGTTGGCGGCGTGTTCCACCACTTCAATGCCGCGCCAGACATCGCCTTTGGCGTCGTCAAAGGTCTTGCCGGTTTCCTGGGACAGGATCTCGGCGATTTCGTCGTGATGTTCTTTAAGCAGCGCCTGATAACGCAGCATCACCCGTGCTCGCTCAGAAACCGGGGTTTCCTTCCAGCTTTTGAACACTTCACTGGCGTTATCAATCGCCTGACGCATCTCATCGGCAGTGGCGCAGGGCACCTGGGCAATCACTTCGTTGGTGGCGGGGTTGGTCACGTCGATCCAGTTCTGGGTCTGGCTCTGAACGAATTCCCCTGCAATAAACTGAGGTACTTTTTTCATGATGATGTTCCCTGTTTGTTGTTATCCGGGATGAGCCGGCCTACCGATAACAAGGCAGATCCGACGATGATTTGAAGAAAGACTAGCACGCGGATTTACGCTTGGTGATTGACTAAATTTCGCCCATGATGGATTATTTTTCGATGAATGAGATCGCAGCCAAGAAACCGGCCACTCAAACCTCACAGTGGCCCGTGCCAGCCGACAGTGTTCGCTATGTGGTGCCAGAGCCTATTGTTCGGCTTTTGGCGGCACATCCGCTCACCCGGGAGCTGTATCCACTTGCCTTCGGGCATTATCGGAGAGCGGCCGGGCATCACATGCATAGGGAACACCACCGTGATAATCTTTTGATCTATTGCACGGACGGCAAGGCCTTTCTGAACGTCGCCGGCGTGCCCCACACAGTCGAGGCCGGCGACCTCCTGCTACTGCCGGCCGGCGCCAGCCATCGGTACACCGCCGACCCGGACAACCCCTGGACCATTCACTGGGTTCACTATACCGGCCCCCTGGCCGAAGACTTCGGCCAGTACATGGGCTTTGATGACAGCACCCGCATCCGGCATCTGGGCAGACAGCCCCGGTTACTGGTGGATTTCAACGGCCTGTTGTCGGTACGGCAAACGGGCTTCCGGGCCCGTGGGTTGATCCACGCCAGCAATCGGCTACGACAGTTGCTGGCCGCCGTGCCCATCAACGCCGACGAAACCAGCCAGGCCCGGCAGGCCGAGCTGGACTCCTTGCACAGCTTCATGCGGGAGCACCTGGAGGAACGCCTGACCCTGAATCAGCTGGCCGAGCTTTCCGGCCTGTCGCCGGCTCACTTCGCCACCCGGTATCGGGAACAGACCGGCACCTCGCCAATCCAGCACTTCCTGCATCTCAAAGTGGAACGGGCCTGTGAGTTGCTGGATACCACCAGCCAGAGCTTCGCCGATATCAGCCGGCAACTGGGCTATGACGATGCCTATTACTTCTCTCGACTGTTCAAAAAAGTGATGGGGAAGTCGCCCACGGATTACCGCCACACAGCGCGGCACTGATTCATGCGCCGGCATTGCATCCCATTAATGGTTGGGCTCAAATAGGGTTCTGGCACTTCCCCCGAACAAGGAATGATCGATGACCACGAACCGTCGCCCCATGCTGGCACTGTCTGCCTCGCTGGCTTTGCTGTCTGGCTGCAGCAGTTTCGGGCCCGTCACCAGCGGAACAGACAATCCCTGCGCTACGTTACAAGCCATCGTCAAAGATTACTCAACCGGTTTTGAGAGGTACCGGGGTAGTGGTTCCAGTTACAGCATGGTCACCCTCTACCGGGCAAAAGAGCAATTGATTAAGGGCCATTGCGAGATCTGGGAATGGGGCAACGGCGATGCCGCATACACCTGCACGGTGGGCGCACCCAACCAGCCTGTTGCAGAGGCCCGGTTTAACGAAGCCTCCAATCTTTTAGCCCAGTGCCTTGGCCCCGACTGGACGCGAGAAACAAAACCCCGGGAGCGCGACGGCAAGCCAGCCGGTGAAGCCGTTGCTCTTCAAACGAATGACCCGACAGCGCCATCGGTATCGTTACATCGGGTAGAGGATGGCAGCCGTCAGTCGCTCTATCTGTTTGTAGGGCCATCAAGCCGTTCACCTTCCGACAAGTAATAGTCCGGGGTAAGCACAAGCACCGACCGTCGCCCCGAAAAAATTTGTAGCGCATACCGTATTCTCGTGATAAATATCGCGCGAATACGGTCGGATTCCCCACCACCGTTTCCAGGATAAGCCTCAAAGGAGTCAATAGGCGGCACCCCGGTGTTTTCAAAAACACCTGCCACCTCCGGCCACCCTCAGCAGACCTGCACAACACCGCGTGCGTCCTGCACGCTTTGTATCCATCCCTTTTCAGTGAGGGACACCATCCAATGTTGAAGTTGTGTAAGCCACAGGCGCTTGCCGCCGCTGTTGCTATGTCTCTGGGTGCCTCTTCGGTTTTTGCAGCCGGAGAAGTGCGTGTCTACAACTGGTCTGACTACATCGCCGAGGACACCCTGGCGAAGTTCACCGCGGAAACCGGCATCAAAGTTGTTTACGACGTTTACGACAGCAACGAAGTGCTGGAAGCCGCCCTGTTGTCTGGCCGTTCGGGCTACGACCTGGTTGTGCCGTCCAACCACTACGTGGCCAAGCAGATTTCTGCCAAAGCCTTTGTCGCGCTGGACCATGGCCAACTGCCGAACATGACCAACCTGAACCAGGACCTGATGACCCAGCTGGAAAAGGTCGACCCGGGCAGCCAGTTCTCCCTGCCGTACCTGTGGGGCACCAACGGTTATGGCTACAACGAAGGCCGCATTCAGGAGATTCTGGGTGACACCGCACCGACCGACTCCTGGGCTCTGGTGTTTGACCCGGAAGTGACCGGCAAGCTGGCCGCCGGCGGCTGTGGCATTGCCATGCTGGATTCCGGTGAAGAAATGGTGCGTGCCGCCATGGCCTACATCGGCCTGGACCCGAACAGCAACAACGCCGACGACATCAAAAAAGGCGGTGAAGTGATCAAGGCTGTGCGCCCGAACATCACCTATTTCCACTCTTCCCGTTACATTGGCGATCTGGCTAACGGCGACCTGTGCGTAGCCGCCGGCTACTCCGGCGACATCCTGCAGGCCGCTGCCCGCGCGGAAGAAGCCGAGAACGGCAACGTCATCCGCTACACCATTCCCAAAGAGGGCGCGGTGCTGTGGTTTGACATGATGACCATTCCGGCCGGCGCGCCGAATGTGGAGAACGCCCACAAGCTGATGAACTTCCTGATGCGCCCGGACATCATCGCCGATGTCACCAACTACGTGTGGTACGCCAACCCGAACAAGGCGGCCGATGAGTTTGTGGAGGCAGAAATCCGTAACGACACCAGCATCTATCCCACCGATGAGGTGATGAAGAAGCTGTACATCATGGAAGGTCGGCCTCAGGACGCCCAGCGTCTGATGACCCGCACCTGGACCAGCGTGAAATCCGGTCGCTGACGGTGGCCGTGACCAACAATACCTCCGCGCAAGCGGAGGTACTTCTCAGCATCAAGGGCATCTCCAAGAGCTTTGACAGCACCCTGGCGGTAGACGACGTCAGCCTGGACATCCACAAGGGCGAGATCTTTGCTCTTCTGGGTGGCTCCGGCTCTGGCAAATCCACCCTCCTGCGCATGCTCGCGGGCTTCGAGACCCCGGATTCCGGCCGCATTGTGCTGGATGGTCAGGACATCACGGCCCTGCCCCCGTACCTGCGACCCACCAACATGATGTTCCAGTCCTATGCCCTGTTCCCGCACATGACCGTGGAGCAGAACATTGCTATGGGTCTGAAACAGGACAAGCTGCCGAAGAACGAAATCACCGACCGAGTGGCCGCCATGCTCAAGCTGGTGAAAATGGAGCCCTACGCCAAACGCAAGCCGCAACAGCTTTCCGGCGGCCAGCAACAGCGTGTGGCCCTGGCCCGCTCGTTGGCGAAACGGCCCAAACTGCTACTGCTGGACGAGCCCATGGGCGCGCTCGACAAAAAACTGCGCACCGAAATGCAGCTGGAACTGGTGGATATTCTGGAGAAGGTGGGCGTGACCTGCCTGATGGTCACCCACGACCAGGAAGAAGCCATGACCATGGCCAGCCGGATAGCCATTATGTCCCACGGCCGGATCGCTCAGGTGGGTTCGCCCATTGATATCTACGAAAGCCCGAACAGCCGCATGACGGCTGAGTTTATCGGCTCGGTGAATATCTTCGAGGCGAACATCCTGGAAGACAATTCCGACAGCCTGTCTTTGGCCAGCGAGCTGCTGGACGCACCGGTGTTTATTGACCGGGGTGTAACCACGCCGGCGGAAACCACGGAAACCCTGATCGCCCTGCGCCCGGAGAAGATCTACCTGACGACCGAGAAGCCCGAAGGCGATAGCAACTGGAGCTGCGGCACGGTGGACAACATTGCTTACCTGGGTGACATCACGTCTTACTACGTGAAGCTCGCCAGCGGCAAACGGGTGCAGGCCACCATGGCCAATGTGGAACGCCGTGGTGAGCGGCCCACCTGGGGCGACCGGGTCTATGTATCCTGGGAAGCCTCCAGCCCTATCCTGCTCTGGAACTGACGCCATGACCAAGAAGCTTCTGGCAACCCCTCTGGCGGAGCGGGTGCGGGCGGTGGTATTTCACCGACGGGTCGTCTTCGGTGTGCCTTTCGCCTGGTTACTGCTGTTCTTCCTGCTGCCGTTTGCGCTGGTGCTGAAGATCAGCCTGACTTCGGCGGTAATGGCCATTCCGCCCTACGAGCCGGTGTTCCGATGGGTGGAGAATACCCTGTCGGTGGTGGTGAACTTTGGCAATTACCTGTTCCTGGCTTCCGACAGCCTCTACATTGCCGCCTATTGGGGCTCGGTGAAAACCGCGTTTCTGGCCACCTTGTTCTGCCTGCTGATCGGCTACCCCATGGCCTATGCCATGGCCCGCGCGCCGAAGCACTGGCAACTGGTGTTCCTGCTGATGGTGATGCTGCCGTCCTGGACCTCTTTCCTGATTCGGGTTTATGCCTGGATGGGCATACTCGGTAACCAGGGCCTGCTCAACAGCTTCCTGCTGTGGCTGGGCGTCATCGAATCGCCGCTGAAAATGCTGAACACCAACTTCGCGGTGATTCTGGGGATCGTCTATGCCTACCTGCCGTTCATGATCCTGCCCATCTACACCAATCTGGTGAAGCTGGACATACGCCTGCTGGAAGCGGCGTCGGATCTGGGCTGCCGCAGCCTGACCACCTTCTGGTCCGTTACCCTGCCGTTGTCCAGGGCCGGAATCCTGGCCGGCTCCATGCTGGTGTTCATTCCAGCCGTGGGCGAATTCGTGATTCCGGAACTGCTGGGTGGTCCGGATACCCTGATGATCGGAAAGGTGCTCTGGGAAGAGTTCTTCAACAACCGAGACTGGCCGGTGGCCTCTGCGCTGGCAATCGTGATGCTGGCGCTGCTGCTGGTACCCATTGTGTTGTTCCACCGCTTCCAGGCCCGGGAGATGGAAAAGAATGGTTAGGTTAAAAGCCCCCGGTTTCTCGAAGACCATGCTGATGCTGGGCATGCTGTTCCTGTATCTGCCCATGGTGGTGCTGATCGTATACTCGTTCAACGCCTCACGGTTGGTATCGGTATGGGCCGGGTTCTCCACCAAATGGTACGGCGCCCTGCTCGCCAACGAACAGATCCTGTCGGCGGTGTGGATGAGCCTGCGCATTGCCTTCTATTCCGCCAGCATGGCGGTGTGTTTGGGCACCCTGTGCGCGTTCGTGATCACCCGGTTCAAGAAGATGCGCGGGCGCACGTTGCTGTCCAGCATGATCACCGCCCCTCTGGTAATGCCAGAGGTGATCACCGGCCTGTCATTGTTGCTGCTGTTTGTGCAAATGGCCCAACTGATCGGCTGGCCGATGGATCGTGGCATGGCCACCATCTGGATTGCCCATACCACCTTCTGCAGCGCCTACGTGGCTGTGGTGGTGAGTGCGCGCCTGAGAGAAGTGGATCGTTCCATTGAGGAAGCCGCCATGGATCTGGGCTGCACGCCGCTGAAGACGTTCTTTGTGATTACCCTGCCGGTGATTGCGCCGGCGCTGGTTTCGGGGTGGTTGCTGGCGTTTACCCTGTCGCTGGATGATCTGGTGATTGCCAGTTTCGTCTCCGGCCCCGGCGCCACCACGCTACCGATGGTGGTGTTCTCGTCGGTACGGATGGGGGTATCGCCGGAGATCAACGCACTGGCCACGCTGATTATTGCGGCGGTGTCTGTGATTGCATTTATCGCCTGGCTCTGGATGCGGCGAGCAGAGAAACGAAGACTCAGACCACGCTAGATTTGTGGCGACTCGATAGTATGTGATGCAATCCATCACACTCCACCATCGGGTCGTCACAGTTGACTACAATGTCGGAACGGGCAATCACATAACCCCTGCCAGTGATACTGTTCTTGACCACCTGATACTCGCCCTCGGTTTCTACCGTGGTGAATTCACCGATGAACCCGGTATCGCGAAGGGAAACGGTTTCCAGTTTATCGCCCGGCTGGATTCGGCCTTCGTAGTTCATCAACGCAAGCCTGGCCGAGGTGCCGGTGCCAGTGGTGCTGCGACAGATCACGCCGGGGTGGACGTAGGTGGCCGATCGTGAGCGGTAATAACCATCGGCCACTTTTTCTTCCGGCCCCATAAAGTGCAGAAATGGCAGGGGCCCGACATCACCCAGGGTGTAGTGGGAGAATCCACGGGCAGCCTGAATGGCCTCGACAATGGCATGCGCGGTGCGGGCCAACTCCCGTTCCTCATCAAGGGTCAGGTCAAAGCCCAGTGATTTTGCATCCACCAGGGCATAGAACCCGCCACTATAGGCCACACTGTAGCCAACCTCGCCAATGCCCGGCACGTTAATACTGGCATTATAGGTGTGGATGTAGCTCGGCAAGCCCTCGCAGGTGACCGCTTCTACCACGCCGTCATGAACAATAGCCTCAATGTTCACGAGACCCGCCGGCGATTCCAGCATGAAATGTTGTTTGCCCTCCTGCTTTGGCACTATGCCCGCCTCGAGGACCGCCGTCGCCGTACATATGGTGTTGGAACCCGAATAGATGGGATATCCCATCACCTCCATAATAATGTATCCAGCCGCCGCCCTGGGATCGGTGGCGGGGACCAGCAAATCCACGGACATTTCGGGAATACCATAGGGCTCCTCCAGCAGGAGTTTGCGCAAGCCGTCAGCATCGTCCCGAAGGTACTCCATCTGCGCCCGCACGGTGTCCCCGGGCAACAAGTCTATGCCACCGGTAACGATGCGGCTGACATCACCCCCGGCGTGGGTGTCCATCAACTGAATGGTCAGTTCCGGTTTCATCAGTCCGCCTCCACCTCGTAGGGTTGCCCGTGCTCCTGCCACTGGGCATCGGGCACAATCACGATTTTTCCCAGGTAATTGCTGCCACGGTTCATGAAGTACTCCTCCGCGCGGTGCAACTCAGACAGTCGGAAAGCACCGTGCAACACAGGCTTCAAATCACCACTCCGGATCCATCTCATCAGCTGCTCTGCCTCTTCCCGGGTACCATGGGACACACCGAAAATCTGCACCTGGTACAGATAGATGCGGGTCCAGAGAATTTCGCTGATGTTGCCGCCACTGGCCCCGGCAATACTCAGCCTCGGATAGGTGCTCCGGGCATTCATGTCAAAAATCATGGCGTCGATGAAACGGTCCGTCATGTCGCCGCCCACCAGATCCATGACCGCGTCCAGAGGCTTGCCTCCGGTTTCCGCCTTCACTCGATCGACAAAGCTATCCATGTCGGTTCTGTCGAGAACGGCCTCGGCGCCAAGCTTCAGCAATGGATCAGCCTTGTCCTTCTGACTCAGAGCGTAGGGAATGGCACCGATAATCCGGCAGAGCTGAATCAGTGCCGTACCCACGCCACCGCTGGCACCGGTAACCAGCACGCGTTCACCAGCCTGAATATTGGCGGAGGTGAGCATGTGGTAGGCGGTCTGATAAGAACACATACCCATGGAAGCGAGCTCGGCGTCGGCCAGGTCCGGATTGGGAATGTGATGGAACTGATCGGACGGTAAAGCGACGTACTCGGCGTATCCGCCATCTGCGCCATGCCCGTAATAATCCGGCGTGAGATTGATGTCTGTGCGGTTGTCCGCATAGATGTTGAAGTCCAACAAGCCGCGTTCGCCGATACGCTGTTCACTGACACCCGCGCCCACAGCAACAATACGACCGACAATATCGGCCCCCTGAATGCGCGGGAAGGTGAGCGTAGGTTTGCCGCCCATCTGGAACGACGTCATTTCCCCTTTTTTAGTGGGGTATAGCCCCTCACGGGCTTTGCGGTCTGTGTTGTTCTTGGCGGTGGCAGTTACCTGAACCAGCACCTCGCCTTCCCTCGGCTGAGGTACCGGTACATCCTGATACATGAGCTGATCAATTCCGCCATGGCCTTTCAGAACCATCGCCTTCATTGAGGATGGGATCATCGGCAACAGACCCTCCTGTTCTGGTGAATAAACTACTCAGACAGAATAGGAAAGATCACCGGGTGTGTCAGGGCCTGTTACGGATATCCATTAGACTCAAACGGTTTACCGAGCGATTACCCGATAAACCGGCCTTAACCGCGGAATCTGCTTGAGGACCACCTGGATAACCGTCATCAAGGGCACAGCAAGGAGAACCCCCACTGGCCCCCACAACCAGCCCCAGAAGAAGATCGAAACAAAGATGATCACGGGGTTGATCGCCATCCGGAAACCATGAATCCAGGGCTCAAGGAAAAATCCGACAATCGTGGTGAGCACAATGAAGCTGATCGGAGCAAGCACCATCATCCAGAGCACGTCCAGGGAAATGGCGGAGACTATGGCCAACAGGGTGATGGTAAGCATGTTACCAAGGTACGGAATAAACCGCGCAAGGCCTGCAATCAGGCCCCAGACGGCCGGGTCTGGCAGGCCGATGGCCCAACAGATCAGGCCGGTCAACACGCCAACAGACGTGTTGGACAACCCCAGCACCGCCAGATACTGCGCAATCTGATGCTGGGAATCGTGGGTGATCCTCAGCACTGTCTTGCGCTGGGACCGGGGCAACTGCTTGACGAAGTTGCGAATCAACCGGTCGCCACTGACCAAAAGGAAATAGGTTAATGCCAGTGCCAGCGCCAGCCCGGCAATGCCGTTCCGAGCCTTGGACATCAACTGACTGCGCCAGGAGTCGGTTTGCAGAACCACCGTGGTGGGTTTGGTGCCCTGATCTTTGGAAAGCTCCTCAACCGATTTTTCGACCTGCTCGGCAGACTGACTGACCTTGTCGATCTGGCGCATGATCTCACTTTCCCCCACCAACAGGCGAGACAGCCCCTCCGGTGCTTTCTGGGCCCACTCCAGAGCTGGCGTGGCGACCGCGGCACCCAGCCCCAGAATTCCGGCGAGGACCGCCAGCACCAGAACCAATGCGGATACCACACGCGGTATGCGCCAGCGCAAGTAAGCCTTTTTGACCAGAGGCGCCAGTAACAGGCTGGTCAGTACCGCCAGGATGATCGGGAGAACAATCTGATGAGCAATATACAGGGTGTAAAGAATGCCAAGGATGAACAACCCGTAGATTGGCGTGGAGAGATCCGCGAACGATCGCGAACCTGTGCCATTCGTTTGCGGGGATTCTGTCTTCTGGTCATCCATGGGCCGTTATACCTTGTCGGAGTGCCGCTCAGGGCACAGGAGTTTCGCCAGCGCAACAATCTGGCGATGATCAACACAGTGTAGCGTTTACAGGAAGCACCCGCATTATCAAACAATTACCAAGTGCATTTGAGGAAACTGAACCATCCACGCACAGCACACCGTATACCTCCAGAATAACTAGCTGACAGCGGAGAACCCATGGCACCGCGCTACGATACCCTTTTCTACGATGGCTCCTGCCCCCTGTGCGCGCGTGAGATACGCACCCTGCGAAGACTGCAGACCGGCAACCTGATCTTTGCGGATATTCACGAACAAAACCCGTGCAACCAGCAACTCCCTTCCCGGGAGCAACTGCTTCGTCGATTGCATCTGATGAGCTGGGGCGGGGAGTGGGTAACGGGATTGCACGCCAATGTGCGAGCCTGGTCCCACACCCGTTTTGGCTGGTTGTTCAAGCCACTGCTATGGCCGGTGATTCACCCGATTGCCAGGCGGATTTATGAAACCTGGGCCGACAAACGGTATGAGCGTAAATACATTTGTGCGATGGGCCACGAAAACTCGTGCCCACCGGGAACCTGAGGCAAAAGACTGCTAGCTGGCCAGCTTGGGCAGGAATGAGGTATCCACCCAATAGCGCTTGAGATTGGCCTCATCGACCAGCACGGGCACTGTTTCCTGTTGAATATGATTGCTCGGATCGAACCACAGGTTATCGCTTCGGAATACGTGAAGCTCACCGGTTTGCGGGTGCTGCCACTGGCAGACAATGCGGAACGGGTTACGACCGTTCACGGTCAGACTGGTGTTTTGCTCAACCGACGAAAATGTTGCGAGCACCTCGGTGCCGTGATCTTTCAGGTAAGCCTGTGAGCGGCTCTTCTTCCAACCAAACAACAGCATCCCGCCGCCAATGGCGCCAAACACGAGCCCCATACCTCCAAGAATCATGGGCAGCCCCCACAGGGAGAAGAAACTGTTGATTCTGGCGCTCTCCGGGGCCGAAGGCTCATAAAACACAGACACCCTCTCACCGCGACTGAACGATGGCGGATTTGAGCCGGAGCGCGACCGGAACTCGATCTCCCGACCACGGATATCCTCGAAAACGACCACCGGATAATAGGTAGTTGAATCGCTGGAACGCGAGCGCTCCAGATCAATGACCGTGCCCATGGCTTCCGTAGCTCGCTCGATAAATGACACCGTACTGCTGTAACTCATCACCGCTCCGACAAGCATACCGGCGCCAATGAGTGTGAAGACGTATTTGAGGATATTCAGGGTTTTCAATGGTTCAATCCTTGTGTTTTGGGGTCTCTTTCCTTAAGCCAGCTGACCAATTTCGGCCCCTTCGGGAACGAGAGAAGGCATTTGGGGCTCACGCCCCTTCAACATATTTGCCAGACGCCGCTCTCGTACCTTGTGAACGGAGGGATCAAACCTGAGAACCTTAAGGGGCACCGGGTCACCCTCCTGCAACTTGTCGAACGTCGCCAGCTTACTCAGATAGAAGGCCCCGCTGTGATTTTGGCCATCAAACTGAAAATCAAACTCAATCAGAAGGTTACACTGATAATGCCCTTCCCCCTGTGGCTCATTTCGATGGTCGTATTCCTGATGAAACTGACAATCCGCTTCTTTTTTGGTCAGTACGCCGTCCACCTCTACACCGTGCTTCCGTAGCAAGGCCTGGCCGTAGAGGTAGCTGGCGCCCGAGTAAGTCGTGACGATAGCAAGCAGAACCAACCCAGCGCCCATCAATGCGAAGAAACCTCCCGCAATCATGGCACCCCAGTCGCCAAAGTCGACGTAGAAAATGCCACCACCCACAGCGGTGGTGATTATTCCTACGCACAGCATCGTTAGCATAATGCCTAGGTCAGCTTTTATTGCGGACCACAGGAGCGGCCAATCAATGTGGTTTTTTCTGAGCATTTTTCCGGCGCTGGGAGGTTAGTTAATGGGTTGAGACTGGTTATCAACTCAACGAACGATTGGCTCTGCTAAGAAAAGACCTACCGAGGAAGAGTTTTGCGCATTCTTTCATGAAGCTCGTCCAACTCCTTCTGTTTTTGCGCCATGTAGTCTTCTTCGATATCGATCAGTCGGGATGTCGGGATGTTGGGCCGTTAGGATCCAGGCGTTCCTGTACCACGTCTGGCCAGTGCTTTCCGCTTCTCATCCTATCGATTTTCTGGACACATTCCATCCCGAAGGCAAATGGGAAGAGAAGATAAGAATCTAACCAGTATAAGAAGGCGCTTCCAGAAATGCCGTTTCCTTCTTTACGCTCTTCGCCAATAAATTTTCTCCCCTGAAGCAACTGATCAAGAAATGAAACTCTGCCAGACTTCAAACCCTTTTCTATAAAGGTGTTCCGGGATTCTGTTTTCCTGCCCGCTTCATCAAACCAGGGGCCGACCGTCATAAAGCATCGTAAATACTCCCAAATGCCAATCAAGGCAGGCAAACGTTTGCCTGCCGGCACACCTGACAGATTCAATACGATCCGTTCGTCCGGTGCGCCAAATTTTTGGAGAATGATTTCCAAATTACCGTGGACTATCGATCCCGAATACTGATTTATAATCTTGTATTCGTAGGCAACCGCCTCAATACCATCCCAATTAGCATGATAAAGGTCCCCTTTCATTTCATAGTAAACTTCCTGAGTCCGCCGGTTAAAAATAATTGGCAAAGATGGGGGTCGACTTAATTCCCAAATAGTGGGCACTGCAATAAGTGCGATAGAAAGTAGCAACAAAAACCAATTCAAATTCGGCGATTGCCCAAAAATCCCGTGCAATAGGAAAGCTAGAATCCCGACACCGCCAATGAAGAAACCTACTCCAGTTAAAGTCCCCCTGCTATCTACACTAGCAGTTCGTAAAGACAAAAACTCCTCATCTTGTGACTCTACGAGACCGGGCTGTGACGGAGCGTAGCTACTACTAGCCCGGATTTCTCATAGG
>NZ_AXCC01000084.1:0-2850 GCF_000475315.1 Marinobacter sp. EN3 | reverse complement strand
CCTATCAACGTCCTGGTCTTGAACGGCTCTTCAGGAGGCTCGAGGCCTCGGGGAGATCTCATCTTGGAAGGGGCTTCCCGCTTAGATGCTTTCAGCGGTTATCCTGTCCGAACATAGCTACCGGGCAATGCCACTGGCGTGACAACCCGAACACCAGAGGTTCGTCCACTCCGGTCCTCTCGTACTAGGAGCAGCTTTCCTCAAATCTCCAACGTCCACGGCAGATAGGGACCGAACTGTCTCACGACGTTCTAAACCCAGCTCGCGTACCACTTTAAATGGCGAACAGCCATACCCTTGGGACCGGCTTCAGCCCCAGGATGTGATGAGCCGACATCGAGGTGCCAAACACCGCCGTCGATGTGAACTCTTGGGCGGTATCAGCCTGTTATCCCCGGAGTACCTTTTATCCGTTGAGCGATGGCCCTTCCATACAGAACCACCGGATCACTATGACCTACTTTCGTACCTGCTCGACGTGTCTGTCTCGCAGTCAAGCGGGCTTGTGCCATTACACTAACCGCACGATGTCCGACCGTGCTTAGCCCACCTTTGTGCTCCTCCGTTACGCTTTGGGAGGAGACCGCCCCAGTCAAACTACCCACCACACAGTGTCCTCAACCCCGATAAGGGGCCAGAGTTAGAACCTCAAACATGCCAGGCTGGTATTTCAAGGTTGGCTCCACCGGAACTGGCGTCCCGGTTTCAAAGCCTCCCAGCTATCCTACACAAGCATGCTCAAAGTTCACTGTGAAGCTATAGTAAAGGTTCACGGGGTCTTTCCGTCTAGCCGCGGATACACCGCATCTTCACGGCGATTTCAATTTCACTGAGTCTCGGGTAGAGACAGCGCCCCCATCGTTACGCCATTCGTGCAGGTCGGAACTTACCCGACAAGGAATTTCGCTACCTTAGGACCGTTATAGTTACGGCCGCCGTTTACCGGGGCTTCGATCAAGAGCTTCGCACGAATGCTAACCCCATCAATTAACCTTCCGGCACCGGGCAGGCGTCACACCCTATACGTCCACTTTCGTGTTTGCAGAGTGCTGTGTTTTTAATAAACAGTCGCAGGGGCCTGGTATCTTCGACCGGCTTCCGCTCCACCCGCAGGGGCTTCACGTACACACCGGCGTGCCTTCTCCCGAAGTTACGGCACCATTTTGCCTAGTTCCTTTACCCGAGTTCTCTCAAGCGCCTTGGTATTCTCTACCTGACCACCTGTGTCGGTTTGGGGTACGGTCTCGAATAGCCTGAAGCTTAGAAGATTTTCCTGGAAGCAGGGCATCAATGACTTCGCGCCCTTGGGCACTCGTCGTCGCGTCTCGGGATTGTGGACCCGGATTTGCCTAAGTCCACTCCCTACATGCTTAAACCGGGGCAACCGTCGCCCGGCTCACCTAGCCTTCTCCGTCTCTCCATCGCAGCTATCCAAGGTACGGGAATATTAACCCGTTTCCCATCGACTACACCTTTCGGTCTCGCCTTAGGGGCCGACTCACCCTGCGCCGATTAGCGTTGCGCAGGAACCCTTGGTCTTCCGGCGTGCGGGTTTTTCACCCGCATTGTCGTTACTCATGTCAGCATTCGCACTTCTGATACCTCCAGCATGCTTCTCAACACACCTTCGCAGGCTTACAGAACGCTCCCCTACCCCGCATACAAAGTATGCAGCCGCAGCTTCGGTGGCCAGTTTGAGCCCCGTTACATCTTCCGCGCAGGCCGACTCGACTAGTGAGCTATTACGCTTTCTTTAAAGGGTGGCTGCTTCTAAGCCAACCTCCTAGCTGTCTGAGCCTTCCCACATCGTTTCCCACTTAACTGGTACTTTGGGACCTTAGCTGGCGGTCTGGGTTGTTTCCCTCTTCACGACGGACGTTAGCACCCGCCGTGTGTCTCCCGGATAGTACTCACAGGTATTCGGAGTTTGCATGGGGTTGGTAAGTCGAGATGACCCCCTAGCCCAAACAGTGCTCTACCCCCTGTGGTATTCGTCCGAGGCGCTACCTAAATAGCTTTCGGGGAGAACCAGCTATCTCCGGGCTTGATTAGCCTTTCACTCCGATCCACAAGTCATCCCCTGGCTTTTCAACGACAGTGGGTTCGGTCCTCCAGTGCCTGTTACGGCACCTTCAACCTGCTCATGGATAGATCGCCCGGTTTCGGGTCTATGCCCAGCGACTAATTCGCCCTATTCAGACTCGGTTTCCCTACGGCTCCCCTAAACGGTTAACCTCGCCACTGAACATAAGTCGCTGACCCATTATACAAAAGGTACGCCGTCACAGAACAAGTCTGCTCCGACTGCTTGTACGCATACGGTTTCAGGGTCTATTTCACTCCCCTCACAGGGGTTCTTTTCGCCTTTCCCTCACGGTACTGGTTCACTATCGGTCAGTCAGGAGTATTTAGCCTTGGAGGATGGTCCCCCCATGTTCAGTCAACGTTTCTCGTGCGCCGACCTACTCGATTTCACTGAACTCAGGTTTCGGATACGGGGCTATCACCCACTATGGCGGCACTTTCCAGAGCCTTCTCCTACCAGTTGTCCAGCTTAAGGGCTGGTCCCCGTTCGCTCGCCGCTACTTAGGGAATCTCGGTTGATTTCTTTTCCTCAGGGTACTTAGATGTTTCAGTTCCCCTGGTTCGCCTCTTACACCTATGGATTCAGTGTAAGATACCAACCCGAAGGTTGGTGGGTTTCCCCATTCAGAGATGTCCGGATCACAGCTCGTTTGCCAGCTCCCCGAACCTTATCGCAGGCTTCCACGTCTTTCATCGCCTCTGACTGCCAAGGCATCCACCGTATGCGCTTAGTTGCTTGACTATATAACCCCAAGACAACTGATC
>NZ_AXCC01000083.1:0-1358 GCF_000475315.1 Marinobacter sp. EN3 | reverse complement strand
GAGAAGGCTCATATGTGTTATAAGTCTTGGCATAGCCCCTCTGTTTAGATCCTTGCGGCGCCTATTGAAGTCACTGAGAACGAGCCCGCTTGTTACAAAGATGAACGGATATAGAAATTGATTGATAGCTGCGTCAAAACCGGCCCCTATCAGAGTCGAAACGGCATGAAGCACTCCGATACCGATCAGTATAATTGGTAAAAGTAGCTGTAGAACCTTGAACCACCTACTCAGACTACCCAATCCCCTACCCTCTATCCGCATCGGATCGCAAATATCTGGTCTCTTTCCAAAATCCAACAAAAACTTCTCGCAACTTATAACGCCTGGGCTAAACCGCCGGTACGGAGCGCAGCGTAGTACCGGTCGGCTAGAGCCCCTGGTTAACCATATTTGGCCGATGTTTGCTTCATGAACCGGAGAACTCGGATGTTCTCCGCCAAGGCATTTGGATTTGTATTCATCGCTTTAGCTGAGGTGTGATGGCAGCTCAGTATTCTCGCTTCTGTGATTTGGGATACAAAAATATGCGCCCGCCTCGCTGCACTCCCAACCAGCACTATACATTTGAGGGCAGGCATGGCCTCGATAACTGGCTTCAAATATGAAATGCCAGGGCGAATGTCTTTGCCCCTCGCCGCTCGGATAGAAGACTTGCTTTGGTTACCGATGTACCAGGGGACCGTATTCCAAACAGCAATTTCTTTTCTATCTATTCCGGCTTGCTCAAGCTGTTGCTTGAAGTTTCTTGCTGTTGGGTCTGGATTATCAAAAGATATATATCCAGTTTTTAGAGCCTTTGCACCTGGGGCCTCGAAAAGAAACAGAAACGTTGCGTTCTCGTTTCCATTACGCGGATCAAATCCCGGAACATCCATGCTCTTGCCTTATTTTGTCTACGACTGCTGATAGATTCATTTCATTGGTTAACGCCCAGTCTTTGTACTTAACCACGAATTCTTTGGCTTCTTCCAATGTGTCAGGGTATGGAACAGACTCATAGCTGTTGGGATTTGGCCTGATTTTCTGGAACAAGAAGCCATGCGCTATTAAAAACCCGACCTTTTTCCATTGGGCATTGTCGCTTTTCTTTGGTGCTTTAAAGTGCCGCCCAACGTTGAACATAGTGTCGTTGCATATCGGACACGACATGGTGAGAGGATAATCGGAAGGCGTACCCTCAACATGGCGCTTATTGGCAGTTCTGCACGTAAGGCACACATAGGATTTGGAATAGTCTGGCCCCGACACCTTTTGGCTTGATTTGCTGCTTCGGGTGCCTGAATCCCAACAAAGGGCCTTTTTCGTGTCCCGATCAAGAGTCATGTATTGCCTTGTAATCGGGATAGGGAGGCACC
>NZ_AXCC01000082.1:0-903 GCF_000475315.1 Marinobacter sp. EN3 | reverse complement strand
TGCCTCCCTATCCCGATTAAAGGCCTTGCTCCGGTGTTCTTTGGTTTGGTGTTTGGCCGCGGTTTGGCAGGTTGCCGGCAGGCAGAAAACAGCCCTCAGTTTGGCAACGGTTTCGGCGGGTAATTTGGAGTTCAGGTCGCGGGGCAATCCGGCGTAATCGTCGGGTAATTTCCGCTCACTCGGTGGCCTGGTTCCTGGCGCAATGGGTCAAGCTGGCACACAGTATCGGGAGTTGGCATTCAGCATTGGGTGCCCAATAAAAACCAAGGGTGAACAGGCCCTTAACAAGTCGCAGCAGTACGCGGCCGATGGCCGCCGGACGCCCTTTCCATGGCTCCTTCGTCGCCATTCCAAGGTCGCCGCTGTGCTCAGCGTTAACTCGAAGAGGTGATATGTCAGAATTTTCGGGCCCAGAAGCAGCTGAGTTACTCTCTGACTATTATGACCTGATTTCTAAAGAGAGTGATCGCGGCGCAGTCATTGTTGCAGCGTCCATATTAGATGAGAGCTTGGGCGAGATTTTGAAGGCATTTTTGCTCAGTCCTTCCACTAGAAAGGATGACCTGCTTGATGGGGCGTATGCTCCACTCGGTTCTTTTTCGGCAAAAATTGAGTTGTGTTTCCGTTTGGGAATTATTCGACAGCCAATTCGACAGCAACTAATGCTGTTCAAATCGATCAGGAACGATGTCGCCCATCGGCTTTCAGTCGCCAGCCTGCAAGACGAAAAGTGTCGCTCAAGACTGGCTGAAATCCTCAAAACTATCCCTGATATGACGAATCAAATCATTCAAACCCTGACTCAAGCAGGTATCGATATGAGTCGTGAAGGGTATGGAGAGAGCTTGCTCGATACTTATGGCTGCAGACGAACGTTTGATCTAAGGAAGGTCTGAATAACTG
>NZ_AXCC01000081.1:0-548 GCF_000475315.1 Marinobacter sp. EN3 | reverse complement strand
CCAGCAGTACATTTCGGGGCTGATCATGGGCAGACGCTAGCCTGATCAGAGCTTCTCTCATTTTGATGCTGATTTGATCACCGCCCAGCCAAATACCCCGCCAAAGCCTCAATCTCCTCCTCCGACAAAACCCCAGCCACCCCAATCATCGGCGTACTGTGCTTGGTGGGGTCCATCTCTTTAAACCGCCTCAATGCAATCCCGAGATACTCAGCCGGCTGCCCAGCCAGGCGAGGCATATCTCGGAAACCCTGTGCTTTGTCGCCGTGGCACCCGGCACAGCGAACAGCAAACAGTTTCTCGCCAGCGTCAGTCTTGGCGGGGTCGCCGCCGGTGCGGGGCTTGGCTGTCTGCTGGCTGTAATAAACCGCAATATCAATCCGCTCTTCCAGCGACAACGTTTGCGCTAGCTTGGACATCACATAGTCTTCGCGGGTGCCATCGCGGAATTTCTCGAACTGGTTGAACAGATAAAGGGGGTGCTGGGCGGCCAGGTTGGGAATGTAGTCGCGCTTGCTGTTGCCGTCCTCGCCGTGACAATAGCCACA
>NZ_AXCC01000080.1:0-2075 GCF_000475315.1 Marinobacter sp. EN3 | reverse complement strand
CTCGCCGTGACAATAGCCACAGAAGCGGATGCGTTCGTGGCCGGCCTCGTAGCTGGCCTGGCGTTTGGTATCATCGGCCATAATGGCGTTCAGCTGTGTCATGGCTTCGCCTGCAGAGCTTGCAGCAACCATGGGAGAGGCTGTCAGGCACGCGACGATCAACAGTTTCCTCAAGTGTGAACTACCAAACATAAGCCACCTACTTCTTCGGAAAGGCCAAAGAATAGTCGGGTGCTTGAGTGCTGATCTTGCTAAAGATCAAAAAAAGCGGAGTTAAAATGGGTCGGCCGGTGGCCCATGGTTCAATAGATGCGTATACCAACCCGGGCTACATGCTCAAGTAGTTCTTCATTGTCTACCTGGTGCTTCAGGGCAAGATCCACTTTCCAGGGCAACAGCAGATCGTCAATTTCCAGCTCTATCTGGTTAAATTCCTGCCAGGAAAGTGTCGGCGCGGTCATCATTAAATCGATATCCGAGTTGTACCGATAATTGCCTTTAGCGCGAGAGCCGTAGAGGGTAACCTGCTCAATCTCGTGGTGCTGCGAGAATATAGTCTGCAACCTTTTGATAACCTGCGGAGGCAGCCCAAACGCTTCTTTCACCGTTGATGGTTCAGGCAAGGCCATGCTTTTCCGCTTCCTGCTCTATCCGGGTTTGCAGTGCAGCAAACAGCGGATGATATTGCGCCAGAATGTTGGTGAGGATTTCCCTGGCGGTTTCTTCGTTATAGGTGTGGGATGTGCGGTTTCTGTCTTTCAGCATGCGCATCCAGCCTTCTCCGTCTTCGATCAGACCATTGGCGAAAGCTTCACGAATCGCATCGCGAGAGCCGACAATATTGCCGTTGCCTTGCCACCGGAAGTAATCACGAATCACATTCCAGGATAGCTCATAGGTATATTCAAAGGCCTGAATCAATCCCTGTTTTTCGAGGTCTGAGAGGTCGCGGGTTCGGCATAATTTTACAGCCGAATCCAGCTGGGAGAATGCCTTTCTGAAGTTACTAAATCGCTGGAGCCAGCGGATATCCTGCTCGGCCATGTTTTGTGCTCGTGTTTGATCCTTCATCGAAGAATACCATGACGTGGGGCTGCGAAACGACCTGGGCCGAGGCTTATAAAGGTGATTGTGCGCTGTTTCTTGCCTAAACAAAGATTTTAAAAATAGAAAATCATAACTACGCTTGTGGCTGAGCGCTCTCAATTTGAAGGTGGAGGCGTCTTCTTTCAACAGCAATGGAAAAGGAGAACAGCATGCATCGCATTATGCAGGGGTTATCTCTTATCACAACCGCCGCGGCTTTGATTCTGGCGGCTTCACAGGCAATCGCAGAGCCAAAGCTTGAGGTGGAAGTGTTTGAGGCCGGCGTGGAAGGTCGCGGGGATTCGATAGGCACGGTTACACTCACCGCTTACGATCAGGGCGTGCTGATTGAGTCTGACCTGACTGGGCTATCGCCCGGAATTCACGGCTTTCACCTTCATGAAAATCCGGACTGCAGCCCAGTAGAAAAAGACGGAAAAGCAACGCCTGCAGGGGCCGCCGGTGGACACTACGACCCAGAAAATACCGGGAAGCACAAAGGCCCGTTCGATAAATCCGGACATCTTGGCGACCTGCCGAGGCTGCACGTTGGCCAGGAGGGAGAAAACGCCCAGACCAATATTGCGCCGCGGCTGCAGCTGAGCGATTTTAAAGGCCGGGCCCTGGTGATTCACGGTGGGGGAGACAATTACTCGGATTCACCCCAGCCTCTTGGGGGTGGCGGTGCCAGAGTGGCCTGCGGTGTTGTTGCGGGTTAAAGCCTTCATCAGGCCCCGGTGATCACCACTGACCGGGGTCAATTCCTCTCTCCACAGCACTCCCTTCACCGGAAAATTACGTTAAGCTTTGTCTATCGCCAACCAGACAAGGACTTACGCGCCTATGAAACTCCGCTTCCTCGGTGGTACAGGCACCGTCACCGGCTCCCGTTATCTGCTTTCCGACGACAATCACCGCATGCTGGTGGATTGTGGCATGTACCAGGGCGTGAAAACCCTGCGCCGCCGAAACTGGGCCAAGTTTCCGGT
>NZ_AXCC01000079.1:0-574 GCF_000475315.1 Marinobacter sp. EN3 | reverse complement strand
AAACTGGGCCAAGTTTCCGGTAGATCCTTCAACTATTGATGCGGTGGTGCTTACCCACGCGCACATTGACCATTCCGGTTACCTTCCTGCATTGGTCAAGAACGGGTTTAAAGGCAAGATCTACTGCACCAAAGCCACTCATGAGCTCTGCAAAGTACTGCTGCCCGATGCCGGGTTTCTTCAGGAAGAGGATGCCAAGTACGCCTTCCGGAAAAAGTTCTCAAAGCACGAAAAACCGGAACCTCTGTTTACCGAAAAAGACGCCTGGGAAGCCCTGAAGCACTTTGAATCCCTGCACTACCACGAGAAATTCGAGCCGGTGAAGGGCTTTGAGGTTCAGTTCACTCCGGCCGGGCATATCCTGGGTTCCTCCTGCGTTCACGTTACGCACAAGAGTTCATCCCGCACCGTGGTGTTCAGTGGCGATGTCGGGCGCCAGGACGACATCATCATGCGCCCACCAGAGCCCATCAGCCATGCCGATGTTTTGGTGTGTGAATCCACTTACGGCGACCGCACCCATGGTGAAACCGATCCAGAAAAGGATCTGGAGGAGATTATCACTAAAACCGCG
>NZ_AXCC01000078.1:0-574 GCF_000475315.1 Marinobacter sp. EN3 | reverse complement strand
AAACTGGGCCAAGTTTCCGGTGGACCCTTCCACCATCGATGCGGTTGTCCTCACCCACGCGCACATTGACCATTCCGGTTATCTTCCAGCGTTGGTGAAGAATGGCTTCAAAGGCAAGATCTACTGCACCAAGGCCACCCACGAGCTCTGCAAAGTATTGCTCCCCGATGCCGGCTTCCTGCAAGAAGAGGATGCCAAGTACGCATTTCGGAAAAAGTTCTCAAAGCATGAAAAACCGGAACCACTGTTTACCGAGAAAGATGCCTGGGAAGCTCTGAAACACTTTGAATCGTTGCACTACCACGAGAAATTCGAGCCGGTGAAGGGTTTTGAGGTTCAGTTCACCCCGGCCGGGCATATCCTGGGTTCCTCCTGCGTACATGTTACGCACAAGAGTTCATCGCGCACCGTGGTGTTCAGTGGGGATGTAGGGCGCCAGGACGACATCATCATGCGCCCGCCAGAGCCCATCAGTCATGCCGATGTTTTGGTGTGTGAATCCACCTATGGCGACCGCACCCATGGTGAAACCGATCCAGAAAAGGATCTGGAAGAGATTATCACTAAAACCGCG
>NZ_AXCC01000077.1:0-975 GCF_000475315.1 Marinobacter sp. EN3 | reverse complement strand
GCGTTAGCGAGAAAATGGCTTAATCCTAAATGGCAGGAGGCTGCGATTAACATAATGAGAAAACCAAGAATATTTATCGCATCTGCGGCCGAGAGCCTTGATGTTGCTGATGCGTTCAACGTCAATTTCGATCACCAGGCGGAAGTGACAGTCTGGAAGCACGGATTTGCGCTATCTCAAACGACTATCGAATCGCTCGTACAGATGGCAGATACGGTAGATTTTGCGATCTTTATTTTTACACCCGACGACGTCGCACGAATTCGAGACAAGGAAAAACAGGTTACTCGAGACAATGTAATCTATGAGCTTGGCCTATTCACCGGAACACTCGGGAAAGATAGGTGCTTCATCGTTAAGCCCCGCGATATTGATCTTCATTTGCCTACCGACCTACTGGGGCTCACCGCAGCAGATTATGATGGGAATCGCTCAGATAAAAACCTAGAAGCAGCAGTGAATCATCCGAGTGTCTTGATCAAAAAACGTGTTGCTGAACTGGGTTTAGTCTCCCAGGATCTTGATGTCCAAAAGAAGATCCGGCGGAAAATTGGATACAACTACAAGGTCGGAGAGACGGAACACCTCATCCTTACCAAAATATTGGAATCGTATGCTCGATCACCGGATGGAGTCGCGGCACATGTGGTCTTTAATGAAATCAGCGGAGTAAGTGACGGGCATCTCAGTCTTGCACTCATAAAGCTGGAGAGGCTCGGCTATTTGGATAAGAGCATTGTTGAAGATGGGGATTTCGAATACTACGGCTTCTCAATAACGGCTGATGGCATTGATTACCTATTAGAAAATGAAGACTCGTTGCCAAAAACGGAACCTGCTTCAGCACCAGCCAACACACCCGTCGATGATTTTGACGACGATATTCCATTTTAGTATCAGCGCTAACCAGGGGCTGCAGCGGACCGCTTTTCCGGCGCGGTGCGCCTCCAAATCGGCCGCTGAGCCCAGGCGTTA
>NZ_AXCC01000076.1:0-1096 GCF_000475315.1 Marinobacter sp. EN3 | reverse complement strand
GGCGTTAAGCTTTATTGTTGCGCGGTGCGCAACGTGCTAGTATTCCTTCATGATTAAATCATTCCGTCACAAAGGACTGAAGCGGTTTTACTCGACCGGCCACACGTCTGGCATACAACCCGACCATGCCAAGAAGCTGCGTATGCAGCTGGCTGCTCTGGATACGGCGACTTCAGTGGAAGATATGGATATTCCTGGTTTTCGGCTTCATCCATTGAAGGGCAAAGACAAAGGCCGGTGGTCGATTAGGGTTAACGGAAATTGGCGCATGACGTTCGAATTTCAGGACGGCAACGCCTACATTCTTGATTATGAGGATTATCACTAATGACTATGCATAATCCGCCGCATCCTGGTGAATTCATTCGTGAGGTGTACCTGGAGCCTTTCGGTATCAGCTCTCGTCAGCTTGCTTCCAGTCTGGGCGTTTCACCCTCCACTTTGTCTCGGTTGCTCAAAGGGGATAGTGGCATTAGCCCTGAAATGTCGCTACGGCTGTCCAAGGTTCTCGGGCGTACTCCTGAGAGTTGGTTGGCGATGCAAGATATGTATGACCTATGGGTGGCTCGCGGCACAGTCAATCTGGATGGTATTCATCGGCTGGACTTCGAAGCAGCTTAACCAGTGGCTGTTGTCGGACGCGCCTGCGCTGGCGCTCCGGCACGCCGCAAAGCCAGGCGTTATATGTCATGAGTACTGTCGAACAAAGAATTATCTGGCTGGGTATGGCCATCATGTTGGGCTATCTGGTGGTTTATCAGTTCTTCTTTCTACCCCAGTTCAGCGGCAACGAGCCGTATGTCGGCGAAGCCGCGATAGCCTATCTAGGTTGGTTTACAGTGGGCACGACGTTCGCCTGTATCGTTCTGCTTCTTCGTGACCTCAAACGGCGAGATATATCGGGCAAAGCCGGTTGGTTTATTGGTATCGTATTTTTCACTTGGGTGGGTCTGCCGTACTATTTCTTCAAGCACGCGCGGCGACCGTTGCCAAATGCCATATAACCAGTCGCTTTAGTACGCGGCCGATGGCCGCCGGACGCCCTTTTCATTGCGGCTTCGCCTTCATTGCAAGGGCGCCGCTAAGCTCAGCGTTA
>NZ_AXCC01000075.1:0-518 GCF_000475315.1 Marinobacter sp. EN3 | reverse complement strand
AGCATTGATACCACCGCTGCCAATGTTCACGACATCGTGCCCACCGACAAGCTGCTGCATGGTGAAGAGCAACGAGTCTTCGGCGACGCCGGTTACCTTGGCATTCAGAAGCGGGATGAGCATAAGCACCGCAAAAACGTCTCCTGGTTCATTGCCAAACGGCCTGGCACCCGGAAGACGCTGGATGCCGACAAACTGAAAGCAGAGAAGATCAAAGCCAGTGTTCGTGCCAAGGTCGAGCATCCCTTCCGGTACATCAAGCGGGTCTTTGGTTATGGCAAGGTCCGCTATCGCGGCCTTGCCAAGAACAGCAACCGGTTGCATTTGCTGGCCGCGTTTAGCAACCTGCTGATCGGTGAAAAATACATGCTGGCGTAGGGCCAGTGCGCCTGTTTTCCGCCAAAATGGCGGGAAACGGGCAAAAAACACACAAATAAAGGGAAAATAGTGTCTGAATCTTCGATTTTTTGCCGTTTAAACCCAAGATGGGCAAATATCAGCAGTTATTCAGACCTTCC